>NZ_JAPZQM010000397.1:0-8992 GCF_027530565.1 Microcystis sp. LE19-10.1B
TAAATCCTTATCTGGCAAGAGACTTAATTGATTAGTTCGCTCTAGATCGAAAACAATTGACAAAAATCGCCAAATGTCTTTCTCTATAAGAGTTTCATTCCTTATAATCCTGTACGTTGCATAAGACAAACCGAAGAACCATCTGGGTTGTAATAAACCTACACCTGTCAGCATCCCACACCCCATCACCCCACTTCCCCCCGGTTGAGTTAGCGGGTTCGGCTTCGATCTGTCAGAATACAAGTATTGAAACAAACCTTTTAAGAGGCTTCATGGTGGAAGTTAAAGTCGTTCCCCCGAAACGCAATTGGGTTCAGACGTGCTGGCAATCCCTGAATTCCTTATCCCGCTTACTGGTGATTGCTCTAGCCGCACCACTTGTCGTCCTGAATGTCTGGGCATTATCGGCAATTTTTGGCTATTTTGAATCTTTATTTGTTATTTTACTGATAGCGGCCGTTCTATCTTTTCTCTTGGGTTATCCGGTGACTTGGTTGGAACGTCAGGGATTAAAACGGGGTTTAGCTGCAATCGTGGTTTCCCTGATCACGATTTTAATTTTTGTGGCCGTGGGCATAACCCTAGTTCCCCTAGTCTTCACCCAAGCACAGCAATTTGTCAACAGATTGCCAGAATGGTTAGACTCGGGACAGCGCCAACTGATGCAACTAGATACCAAAATCGACACGATGAATCTACCGATTCCGATCAGTTTCGATGGTGTTATCGCTCAGTTTAACAGTCGTTTAGGGGCAGAATTGCAAATTCTAGCGGGAAGAAGCGTTAATTTAGCCCTTAATCTCACGGTTTTTACCGTGGTGCGGGTGCTTGATGTGCTGCTAACCATTATCCTCACCTTTTATCTACTTCTCCACAGTCCCGATATCTGGAGGAGTATTATCCAATGGTTGCCCAAACCCGTCCAACAACCCTTTTCCCTAACCCTACGCTTAAGTTTTCAGAATTACTTTGTCGGACAGGTAATTTGCGCCACCTGCATGGCCCTGGGATTAGTCACGGCATTTTTATCGATTAAAGTCCCTTTTGGTCTCCTATTCGGTCTGTTGATTGGCACCATGGCCTTAATCCCTTTTGGGGGAACTGTAGGCATTGTCACGGTGACAGCTTTACTAGCTTTGCGCGATATTGGTTTAGCTCTGCAAGTTTTAGCCGTGGCTGTAGTGGTGCAGCAAATTGTCGAAAATGGCATTGCTCCCCGGATTTTGGGCAGTGTCACTGGGTTAAATCCCTTTTGGGTGTTGGTCTCGGTCTTGACGGGGGCGCGAGTGGGCGGTTTACTGGGGGTGATTGTCGCGGTTCCCATGGCAGTAATGATCAAGGAAGCTTTGGAGGTTATCCGTCAAGTGACACCAGAGGAGACAAAACACGGGATAATTAAACCCTCTCTCCCCCTAGAATCAGAATCCTCTAGCGAGGTGGTTTCTCGCTGAAGAATGACTGACGGCATGATCTAGGGCGATGTGAGCAGTAATATTGGCCGGGAGAAATCGGCAATTTTCTCGCAGGTTCTTGGCTTTTCTCCCTCGATCGAGTTATGATATCCATATTGGTAGATTAACTCCACTTGCCCTGATCGCTGTCCCTGACAAGCAAGGACAAATCAAGGCTTGAGGATGCCTTGCTGGTCTCTGGGGCCTGGCTTATTGGGAGATTAGCTAACCAATTGTCTCTAAACTCGGATAATTTTAAGAACGGGTCATTGTCTATCCCGATAAATCAGCAAAAAATCGATATTTTGGTTAAATAGGCTACATTAACAGCCAAGTTTCTATCGTAAGCTCGAAGTTAAGACATAAAGTCAATATCACCCTCCGATTGCAATGAGAAAATGTTTGAATCGCTTAATATTTGGGCTTTTCAGACATTTTTTTTGTGGATTGATACTAAATCCAGTTATTAAAAACTGATTTAGTATGACATGGACAAACACCAACAGACCATGATCTGGAGAGATCGTCAAGAAAAGTATCAGAGTGAACTCTTGGAAAAGAATTGGTAAAATATAATTAGTAGGGAGAGTATTGCTGTTAATGTTTCGCTTTTTAACGAGACGTTAACCAAGCTCAAAGGCAAAAAATAGCAGTAATTTGCTAAAAGCTAAAAGCCGATAGCTGACTGCTCTATATATCTCTCGTATTCTTTACTTGTCGAGTTCAACACGACCCCTTTATGGAATCAAGCAACCCGTCAGGGAAGACTTCCGAACCTCCTAGTCATAGGTGGGCCAATTTACTCGGAACCATGATCGCAATTCTGACCCTAACGTTACCCTTGTTAGCGATTGGATATAACTCCACGCCTAACTATACCGAAGAACCCCTTACCGGTAACACATCCTACTCCCTAACGAGGCAAATGAGGTGACAGAATTGAGATAGACGATTGCCAAAATAAAAATTTTTTTCTTCGTCCCGATCCCCCTTATGAGTAAAATTTGGATCGGAGTCAATCAAAGTGTGTTTTAATTTTGCTTGCGCTTTTAGGTGACTCTAAAGGCGCTATTGTCTTGTATTTGGAGAAAGCTTGTGGATTTATCGCGCATTCCTGCCCAACCGAAACCAGGTTTAATTAACGTTTTAGTGGAAATTACCGCCGGCAGTAAGAATAAATACGAGTTTGATAAGGATTTAAATGCCTTTGCTCTCGATCGCGTTCTCTATTCTTCGGTACAATATCCCTGTGATTATGGTTTTGTTCCCAATACCCTCGCCGATGATGGCGATCCTTTAGATGGTATGGTGATCATGGATCAGCCTACTTTCCCCGGCTGTGTGATTACGGCGCGTCCCATTGGTATGCTAGAAATGATCGATGGTGGTGATCGCGATGAAAAAATTCTCTGTGTTCCCGCTAAAGATCCTCGTTATGCAGAGGTAAAATCTCTTAAAGATGTCTCTCCCCATCGCTTGGAGGAAATCGCCGAGTTTTTCAAAACCTATAAGAATCTAGAGAAAAAAGTCACAGAAATTCTCGGTTGGAAAGATGTGGACGCAGTAACCGCTTTAGTTGAACAGTGTATTGCTGCTTATAAGTAAGGTTTGCGGCAAAAAGTTTGTTGTGGGGTTAGGAGTCGGGAGTCAGGAGTCAGAATTCAGGAGTCGGGAGATAGGGTGATAGGGATTTAGGGGTTTAGGGAAATTTCAGCCAAATGCTCCACTACCCCACTACCCCACTACCCCACTACCCCACTACCCCACTACCCCACTACCCCACACCCCACACCCCACACCCCACACCCCCACACCCCACACCCCACACCCCACACCCCACACCCCACACCCCACACCCCAATTTATGAGAATAGAAACCTTAAAATCGGGTTTAATCGTCTCCTGTCAAGCGCCAGTGGAGTCATCTCTGCACGATCCTGTAATTATTGCCGCCATGGCTCATGCTTGCGTGGATAGGGGTGCTTGTGGGGTCAGAATTGATAGTCCCGCTCATCTGAAAGCCACCCGTCAACAATTGCCGGATATACCGATAATTGGACTCTGGAAACGCAATTATCCCGATTGTTCGGTATATATTACTCCCAAATATCAAGATGCTCTCGCCATTGCCGATGCGGGTGCCGATATAATTGCCTTGGATGCTACCCCCAGAAAGCGTCCTAATGATGAAAATTTAGCCACAATTATCGCTCGTATTCATCAGGAAACTGGTAAATTAGTCATGGCAGATATAGACTCGATCGAAAGTGCTATTTATGCCGTGGCAGCCGGTGCTGATATTGTCGGTACAACTCTTTACGGTTACACAGAAGCAACTAAAAATCTGCCACCGCCGAGTTTTTCTTTCCTAGAAGAATTAGTTAATAAGTTGTCAGTTCCTGTTATCTGTGAAGGAGGAATATCGACTCCAACAGAAGCCAAAAAAGCCCTAGAAGTTGGTGCATATTCGGTAGTTGTCGGCACGGCAATTACTGGGATTGATTTAAAAACTACCGCTTTTTTACAAGGAATTTTATCAAAAGATTAATGGGAGGGAAAAAACCAAAAAGTTTAGCCGCACCTCCTAAAATAGCGACAACCAAAGCGATTAAAATACCCCGGTTTGTGAATTGAGGAGAGGCAATAGCCAAAAGGCAAAACGGAGAATAAATAATCAGTGGGCAAGTCCAGTCATAAAATCATCGAGTTCTAACTGCGCCACCGTAAAATTTGTGCTTTAATGGGGTTGACAAAATCCCGTTTTTCTGCTTGAGATTTTTCGTATTCTTGCTTGAGGCGATAATACCATTTGGCCTGGGTATCGGCATCATCAATTAACATCAAAGCTGGATGATAACTAAGTCCTTCCTGTTGTTTAATTACCACATCGCGATCCTGTTTGAGGAATTGTAGAGTTAAATAACGCAAAAGAGGGGTTAAAAATGCCAACCAAGGAATCGTATAGTATAAACTTTGATGGACTTCGCAGTGATTTTCATCGATGGGAGTAATTGCCGTAAAAGCACAGGCTAAATACCGATCACCTCGTAGTATTTCTGTACGCACCGAGGGCAATTCAAAAACAATTTCAATCGATACTTTATTACCCAAAATTTTATAGGGTTTCGCACTTACGGGCATATCATAGGGAGCAAGACGAAAACCGAGGGGAACAGGTTCGTATTGTTTTTCTTTGACCCGAAATTTGCGTGGACCGCTGCGCCACCACCAAGAAGTATGAACGTAGGGACCGTGGGCCGGATCCATCAATCCCACCACTGCATGGTCAATATTGCAGTCAAAAGTGATAGTTTCGGCTATTTTGGGGGTAAGTTTGCCAAAATCGGCAATAGTCGGCACAGGAGGCAGATTTTCTTGATTAATTTCTCTTTTTGAGTCTGCCGGAATAAACACCCAGATATGACCTTGTATTTCACGACAGGGATAACTGGTGACGCAAATTCTGCTAATATCAAGGCGATCGTGTTCCGTTAATGAGGGGATCTCAGAACAAACGCCATCGCTAGTATTAAATTTCCAGCCATGATAGCAACAGTACACCCCATCCCCTTCAATCCAGCCATGGTGCAGCGGAATGCCACGATGGGGGCAAATATCCCGCAATGCGAACACTTCTCCATCCTCTCTCCTACCGACAACAATCGGTTCACCTAGCATTTTTTTGGCCATTAGCTGACCGGGTTTAAGTTTATTTGCCGGTGTGGCCACATACCAAAAGTCGCGCAGTAAGCTAGTCATAGGGTTTGTCTGGAGAGCTTCGATCGTTCATCCTATCATCAGAAATGAAGGTTATGACCGGGACTAGGGCAGATAATTTATGGACGTAACTGGATTCGAACCAGTGACCCCATCGATGTCAACGATGTACTCTAACCAACTGAGCTATACGTCCGCACGAATTGTTATTATAACACGATTGCTTCTAATTAGGCAAGCCCCTAGGCAATAAATTGATAGCCAATTAACTTATAAATTAACTTGGCAGTGGTAAATTCTGAGACCACCGAATCACTAATCGGGGCCAATTCCATCACATCACAGCCAATCACCTGATGAGTTTGGAAAAGACGACGGAGAAAGCCTAGGGTTTGATGCCAACTTAACCCCCCCGGTTCAGGTGTTCCCACCCCCGGAATTAAAGCCGGATCTATGCCATCCACGTCTATGGTTAAAAATACCTTCTCGGTGCTAATTTTGGCGATCGCTTTTTCGATCCAATCCGGATCCCTGGCGATATCTCGATCCCAAATTACGGGAATCTGCTGTTTAGCGATTAATTCCGCTTCTTCTCGACAAATAGCCCGAATTCCCACGGGTAAAGTCGGTAAACCCATTTCTAACACCCGACGCATCACACAGGCGTGGTTATGGTGCGATCCTTCGTACTCAAAACGCATATCGCCATGGGCATCAATTTGAACCACCGTAAAAGGGTCCGATAAAGCTTGTCGATAAGCTTGTACTACTCCCGTGGTGATAGCGTGTTCACCCCCGACGGCGACGACAAATTTATCATCGGCAATTAAACGAGAAACTGTAGCTGTGGTGACGGCTAACATCTCCTCGGCGGACAATTGCGGTTGTTGACGGGTATCGGCGATCGCATCATGGGTATAGATGCCCACTTCTAAACAGGTTTCCCTCTTAAGTTCCTCGTCATAGGCTTCCAATTGTTGGGAAGCAGTAATCACCGCCGCCGGTCCAGTTTCACAACCCTTGCGATAGGTGGTGGTGGCCTCGTAGGGAATCGGCAGGATCACGGCCTTAGCTGTGGCGTAAGTGGCGATCGCTTCACTACCTAAAAATTGTTCGCTACCGGTGGCGCCAGACAATAACATGGGCAAGTCACAGAAAATTTTAGTCTAATCTTCTATTATAAATATTTTGACTATTTTTGTCTATCTCAACTGACTCCAAACATATCTACTACAATAGCCGACAACCCTTATCCATCAATGGATACATCCCTTAACTTTTCTTGGTGTACCCGTGTTTATTGTAATATTTCTCAATGGACAGGGATCGAGCATATTTGCTGAAACCGAGTTAGATTTATGGGGGGTTTCCTTGATTTCTACCAGGGAAGAGGGCATCAGAAATTCTCTTAATCCCTCCCAAAGCACAGGTTATGGCCTTTTGTCAAGGGGGAAGTTCAGATCTTAATTGAAAATATAAGTAGAGATTAGCGATCGCTAAATTGGAAGCCATGAGTAAATTTACTTTATATTATGACTGCGATGGTAGTTTAAAAACTCTTGAACTGCCTTTAATCCTTGTCAATTCTCTCTGCATAGCTTCAAATACTTGACATTTTTAGTATATTTGAATTACTCATTAGGGATAACTATCTGACATTAAACAGGAATCTTGACTCTTCTGGTTTCTGTGTGGAAACGAGGTCTATACTGATAGTCTATGCCGCAAAATAGTCCTAAAAGTCTTGCCTGATAAGTATTTCACGATTTCATAAGCAAAAATTATCACACAAAGTCGAGAAGATCCGAATCTTCTTTACATTATGTTATTGAAGGGTTTCATTTGGGAATGATATAATTGCACGGAGAGATTACAAGTCACTCTATAAAATCCTCAAAAGCGGGAATGGGCTAATTCTGAGTCTCAGCATATCATCATGGAAGAAACAGTTCACGACAATTTTTTCAAAAAATTTACTGTGGTAACAGCTACTAGATCTGCTGCAGATTATCTCCCGGAGTCATCGGGTGTTTACGCTTTCTATCATGCGTTTGATTTTTCTGAGCATGATTTGTGTGGTAATATCAAGACTCGCTTGCAAAATACAGTGTTTAAAACAAAATTTTCTGAGAATAATGATAGAAGCAAATTTACCATAGATATCTGTGGAGAGCCAGTTAGTTTATCTCAGAACATGGAATATTTTCTTCAAGAAATTTCTCAACCAAAGGAGCGAAGAATTCTGAAAGAGTTTCTAATTTCATGTAGCATTTTACAGCATCCAGAATATATTGGCACGGCAAACAATTTAAGAATGAGATTTCTTCAACACTTGGAAAGAGAGGATGGTTTTTTATCAAAACATGGAAATTCAAGATCGAATAACGAATTTTTGTTTATTTCCTTTCCTTGTCCGAAAAATATTTCTAGACAATTGGAAAGCTTATTAATTCAATTATGTCAACCCAAATTCAATACTCAAAGGAGTTAAAATATGGAACTAGATAATCAGTCTCCAGAAACTATTGAATATAAAGCAATCACTGGTAAGTTTGGTGAAGTTAGATACTTTATAACAACCTTAGAACAAAGTGATGCAGTAGAAAACATTCGATTTGCTGACGAGATACAAGGCAGCTGGAGCTTCTCCGAAAGAGTCCAGAGAAAACTCGATGAAAAAAGAGCGGAAACAGAAATATTTTCCTACTTAGCTCAAGGGGGAATTAGGTTTTTTAATTCAATTGTAGTCGTCCTTTTGCCAAACTCAAATGAGCAACGAGAGTTCTGGGATTTTTCTACAGTTAGTAGTCAAGGTAAAACTGTAGAAAAATGGGTTAATTTAAAACTGTACAAAAACGTTGCTAGAATTGTCATTGATGGACAACATAGATTACTTTCTCTAAAAAGATACTGGAATGCTCACACAGGCAAAGAACCATTAAATTCTCAACAGTTAAAAGATAGCTTTGATTGCTCTGAAACCTTTGATATACCAGTTGTTTACTTAGTATTTAGAGAACTTGGAAGGGTAGGCTATAGCAATGCAAGCGAAACTATTAGAGATGATATTATCAAAGCGACTCGTAATATTTTTACAGTTATAAACAAAACTGCAAAATCTATTGATAAACAAACTCAATTATTGCTAGATGACAGTAAAATATCAGCATTAATTCCCAGAAAAATTTTGGAAGAAAAAGTGCTTGAAGACAAATATGTTAAATGGTCTTCTACAAACAGTTTAAATCAAGCAGATCCTTATCTAACTACACTAAATTTAATTAGTGAATGTACTATGGAAATTTTAAAAGACTCCCCGCAAGCTTTAAAAAAATCATTTAATTCACCTAATGAGCGACAAATGGCTTTAAAAGATTACTATGATTCTCATCCTAATTTGTCACAAATAGGCACAAAAGCTGTACTTAATTGGTTTTTTAACGAACTTCAACCATTTAAGGATTGGATATCACAGCTAAATTATTTAGAGGTAGATGTGCCGATTCAACCAGATCAACCGCAGCTGAAACCTAGCCAGAAAGCAGCGATAAAAAGGTTACGGCAATCCAGTATTTTATACACAGTTTTGGGACAAAAAATACTCTTTTTTGCAGTTTCGAGATATTTACTTAGAGTAAGAAAAGAGTATCGGATTACCGCCACTCTTAGCGCTATCTCAGATAGTAAGCTAAAACGCACTTAAACCACCTAAAATAGAAATAGTAATTTTAGAAAAATCCTACTTATGCCAGCCAAAGATTTCCTAGACTTAGAAGAAAAGAAAAACTTACAAAAAGCTCTTAAAGAAGAAGAAAGAGCAGAGG
>NZ_JAPZQM010000333.1:0-5410 GCF_027530565.1 Microcystis sp. LE19-10.1B
CGAAAACGGCTTTACGATATTTGGCTGGGAACACTAAATGATATAGCAAAACACTTACATTATGGCTCTTATGGATGTATTCACTCATTTTTCTATTGTACGCCGCGAGCGGCGGGGAATTAGACCCGAAGAGATTAAATATTTCACTGCCTAATACTTGAAGAGAGGTATTAATAATTTCGTCAAATCCTAGAGTAGCTTGATGGAGACGAGAAGAAATTAAAGCAAGTAATAAATCACGATGGCGACTTGGTGAAATAGCAATAATTAAAGCTGGACGTAGTTTTCCTGATTTCAAGTCTGCTTGAGGAAAACGAATTAGAACAATATCACCTGGTTTCATGGTTGATAAATTTCTTGAGCATCTGCTAGGGAATATTCAATTTCATCTTCTTCTTTGAAAAATTGCTCTAATGAAAATTTTTGCCAGTCTTCATCTTGCCAATTAGTATATTCTGAAATGTTGTTTAGCTCAGGGGAAATTAATCGGGTAAAGTTGGCAATTTTTTCAACAATGTCATCAGGTAATCGGTCAATCTGTTGGTGAAGTTCTTCACGAATTGTAGCAGACATAAGTTAAATTATTTGATTAAGGTGTAGAATTGATGGTATTAATTATAACTCAGATATTGGGTGGTAATTTGGGAAAAAGGTAATGTTGGGTTTCGTCACCTCAACCCAATCTACAAGATCGCCCCTCCTCCTCAAAATCGCCCCTCCCCATCATCAAAAAAACGATCGCCCCTCCTCCTCCTCAAAAAGTGATCGCCTCTCCTCATTCCCCAAAAAAAGATCACCCCTCCTCATCACAAAAAGTGATCGCTACTTTCTTCTTCACCTCCCAAAAGTGATCGCACTACAAGATCGGTGATCGTACTAAATATTTATACCCAATTCATAGGATTTTTTGTAAATACGATTGGTCTCTTCCTTGATCGCTTTAAATTTTTGGTAGAAGGCTGAGAAGTTTAATTCTTTTTTGGAGAGGTCATAAAAAATCATCATTTCGATGTTGAGCATCTGACTATCGGTATCGATTTTTAAGCTTCTAAAGCCTATCGCTCGGTTACGATGTCTTTCTGGTTCTATTAAATCATTAACAGCATCTACTAAAGGTCCGCCAGCAGTAAATATCCCCACTAATCCTGTTAAGGCTCCAATGAGAAAGCTTCTTCTGCTTAGAGGGCTATTGCTGTTTTCATTCCTAGGGTTTCGAGCACACCATAAAGCAGAAAATAGTGTTATTGTCAATCCTACTAAGATTCTCCAAAAACGATATTGTCTTTTGTTCTTGCTTGCTATCCTTGCTTCTTTTTCACAAATAATAGAAAGATTAGCTAGGCTTTCCCACTGCTGGGCTAGATCTTGTAGTAATTCATGTCTCCAGTTATCTTGATCTACTAACTCTGGGAATAATGATTTTTCAAATATAATTGGGGATAGTTCTTTTTTTTGCTTATCTTCTTTAACATAATGGTCTTGTTTAACTTTATCTATAGCTTTATTTAGGTCAATTCTACGAGCAGTTATTTGCTCTTTAAACTTGGCAAAACTAAAATTATTTTGGTTATTTTGTTGAGTTATATTAGTTGTCATACATTCGTAAAAAGTCATGAAATATGATCGCCAATTTTATTAGCCAGAAAAAAGGCAATATTGTATTGTATCACCTCAACCCAAGCAACAAATCGGCGATTCAGCCATATTCTCAATAGGACTATTTCAGTAACTCGATTTCCCCTGGTCGCCAAGTCTTATCAAACCAAGGCTCAAGCGGGCCATAAAGTCGAAGAATCGTATTCCAACCCGTGCCCGGATTTGTCTGCACCCAGTTATTCTCCTTACCCGCAGGCGGTTTCGGCCCGAAATAGATATCCACAGAGCCATCGGCATTAACCAAAAGTCCCTTTGTCTGACTACCGACACTAGGAAACTGTTGATCCGTCTGAATCATCGATCGCGTCTGGTTACTGTCAAGAATCACTGACCAGAATAGTAGCACGCGAGGATGTGTTAGCGTAACGTAGAATAATTACAAATTCATCATGATTAAAAGCAAAAAAGCGCGTTAAGTAACTATTTTTTAAGTCAAGAGGGCAATTAGCGATCGCCACTCCTGATCAAAAAGCGATCACACCATGAGAAGAAAACCTGATCGCACTAAAGTCCAAAATAATCGCAAATCAGATAATTATTGTTAAAAAAACAATTTGGTCCGTTACATTTCATTAGCGTACCCTACAGGATCACCGACTATACTAACCGGTTGCTTGTCGAGGGCAATTTCAAATAAAAATTCAGGGGCAAAGTCTGCTCCGTTTGGCCATTCTATTGTCCGACTATTTACATATACTTTTTGAAATAAACTTTTATCTTTTAAGGGTTCAAAGATTTCTCCATACAATTCTTGTTCTAAATCTACAATCCCTTCTATTCCATTATTAATGGTTAGCTTTAATTGATACTTATCCAGATATTCCACACAGATAACATGAAGAAATAGCTCCTTTTTAGGGAAGGGGATCGATTCTGTTAAGAGGTTTTCTTTGACGCGCATTTTCCCAGTTCTCCAATAGTTCAGATTGGTGTAGATCAAGCCACTCCCATACTAAATTTAGTCCTCTTTTGGGCATTTGACCACAAACTTCACCTGTGTTAATCATTATAACCGCTTCATAATCTTGATACTCGGCATGGATAGGAGGCGGATTGTGATCGTTATAGTTCATGGTGATTTTTATTCCATAGAAGCTTGATAGAGTGGGCATGAGTAAGAATAGTAATAAAGGTTGCTTTCTAAAAGTTTGCCCCCTATTGTAAGCGATCGCCCTTGGCGTTCCTATCCCAAGCAATGACAATTTTAAAGTTTAATCAACAAGATAACAGCGATTACATTGAGCCTAGTCATAATGAAATTCACAACTAATAATAATAATTTTTGTCTCTGTTGGTTCCCCAATCCAATACATCTGTCTGTCTTTGTCCCAGTTGTTTGGCCGTTTCTTCTAACCAAGCAAGATAGTCTTGTTCGTATAAGTCTTTAGCGCTGGTCAGGTATTAGGTTTTTATTTTCTTGACGCTTATCTAACCTAAAAAAAGAGGGTTTGCAGGCAGGCAAGGATTCCCATTCTATATATAAGTATATGTCAAGGGCGGGGATTTGTCAAGGGTTTTGACAGTAGAAAGGGAGAAACTTTTTAACAATACACTTGTTCTAACATAGCGGTAGTGAGAGATTTTTGGCCGTGATAATAGAGACGACGATTGAGACAACCGATCGATTTAACATAGGTAGATAGGGTTCCCAGATCATGGGAAATAATTAAAATAGTTATCCACTCATTCAATTCTTGCAACAGGGAAAAAATACTAGCACGCATTTGGGGATCGACACTGGCAGTGGGTTCATCTAAAATCAAGAGACGGGGTTCTACCGCTAAAGCGCGAGCGATATAAACCCGTTGGCGCTGTCCTCCCGAAAGTTCGGCAATCGACCTTTTTTTCAACGCTAACATTCCCACACTATCTAAAGCTTTATCTACCCTTACCTCATCTTTTTTACTATAGCCTTGCCAGAGTTTTTTGCTGCTCAATCTCCCCATTTTCACCACCTCACCCACAGTGATGGGAAATGAGCGATCGCATTCGACAAACTGCGGCACATAACCGACTAATTCCCGACCTTTTTGGACACTTTGCCCCAAAATACTGACTTCTCCCCGCCAAGGTTTAATTAATCCCAGTAAAACCTTAAGGAGGGTAGTTTTTCCTCCTCCATTCGGGCCGATAATTCCCAGAAAATCCAATTCTTCAATGGTTAAATTAATATCTTCGAGGATGGGTTCCTGTTCGTAGCCGGCCCAGAGATTACTAATGGTAATGATCGTTGACATATACAAACAATTACTGATTTAAAACTGTGGCCATTTTTTGGGAAACTTGTCGCAGGTTTTCACTCCAACTTTGAGCAAAGGCACTGATAAGGATTACCTGTCCCCCAATTTCCCTAGCAATAGTTTCGGCACTTTTCTGACTAAATTCCGGTTGAGCAAAAATAACTTTAATATTCTCTTTTTTTGCCTGTTTGATTAGTTGACTTAACTGGGCAGCACTGGGTTCATTGCCTTCGATTTCGATCGCAATCATCTCTAAACCGTAATCTTGGGCAAAATAGCCCCATTCGGGATGAAAAACCATAAATTTTTGGTTTTTGACCCCTGCCAAGTTTTGCCGAATTTCTTGATCTAATGCGTCTAATTCCTGACTGAATTTTTCCAAGTTAGCCCGATAGATAGCTTCCTGACCGGGATCGAGTTGTGCTAGGGTTTGATAAATAGTCTTTGCTTGTGCTTTGACTCGTTTTGGTGATAACCAAATATGGGGATCTAGGGTGTTTTTTCCAGCTTGATGTTTTTCTTCCTTGCTGTGATCATGATCGTGATCATGATCGTGATTATGTTCTGCTGTCAAAGGGATTTTATCTACCCCTTGACTGGTATCGATGATTAACATCTGTTGGTTAACACTGTTTAAGCGATCTTTCCAGGCATCTTCTAAGGATACACCGATTTTAAAGTAGGCTTGCGATTGGGCTGTGGTTTTTAATTGTTCGGGTTTTGGTTCATAGGTGTGGGGATCTGTCCCGGGTTGAATCATGGCATTAACACTAACTCTATCACCGCCGATGCGTTTGACGAAATATTCCTGCGGTACGATACTCACTGTCACCTGTAAGGGTGTCTTTGCTTCCTCTTCCTTGACCGAGGGACCACTACAAGCTGTTAAGCTGGCTATAGTCAGGGTTAAAGCGATCGCTGTTAACTGGAAATTTTTACCCATCGGATTAACTGAGTCTGATTATGATTCTGATCTTATCACAGTCGGTGAGAATCGTTATCATTCTGAAAATATTTCGGTATAGATGTACTGGTTTTTCGTCCTTCGATCTTTCGCTCCCAATTAAAAAATTTTCTCTTGCTAACTAACGCTTGACATGATATTATATAGATAATGGAAAATCCGTGCGCCTGCGACCCCCCTCTGGTCAAGTCAAATAAAGCCCAAAAAAATTAACCCCAAAAAGTAGTGGGTGAACTGACAACTGATACTCGTTAAGACTGCACCGGAGTGCCGGAGTTGGGAGAGGAAGCCTGAGCATTTGTACTAAAACTCTCAAGAGACAGTTTAAATTCAGGATATCTCAACTAAAGCTTGCTGAATAAATCTAAAAACCTTGTTGGGTAAGACTTTTAGACTTTTGGGGAAATCAAAAAGTACCGGACATGGGAGTGATCGGGGGGAAAATTAAGTAATTGACCCCCTCAAAATCGGTAAAACCCTACACCCCACACCCTACACCCCACACCCCACACCCCACACCCTACACCCCACACCCCACACCCCACACCCT
>NZ_JAPZQM010000507.1:0-25361 GCF_027530565.1 Microcystis sp. LE19-10.1B
GTGGTCAATTACCTAATTTTCAGGGAAAAAATCCCTAAATTTTCCCCCCAATCACTCCAATGGTAGGCACTTTTTCAGGGAAAAAAAGTCTAAAAGCCTTATCCAACAAGGTTTTTAGATTTATTCAGCAAACCCTAATTAACTTTTTTGTTGGTGATATTTTGACCTTGTTCGGGTATTGGAGAGAACCAGTATTTCTATTCTAATAAAGTCTCTTTAATTGTTGTTAAAACTTTGCTATCTTTGACCATCCAAGCATGGAGCAATACTGGAATGGAAATTTCTTTGCCCACCGATAAACGGGAACTATGGGCAGGAAATATCATTAAATCGTAGGGAGTCCAGATAATTGTGGTTTTAATTTTATTTAAAATTTGTTGACAATCTTGATTTAAATCCTCTAGAAATTGACTCCCCGGCTGCATTTGTCTAATCCCATCTAAGGGTAAACTATACGCGGTTAACGTGCCTCGATTCGGTGCAGAAATATTTAGGTAACGTTGCACTCTTGCCACTCCTCCCAATCTTTGCAGGTAGTAGCGGGTAATTAATCCTCCCATACTAAACCCAATCAGATCTACTTTCTGCTCTTTAGCAAAGTTTTTCTCGATATAATTCTCCACTTGACCAGCTAAAACTTCTAACTTTTTGTAACCATGATTGGGAATTAGATTAAAACTATGCACCTGCCAACCATGATAGTTTAAATACTCGCTCATCGGTTTAAAAACAGCAGTAGTGTCCAGAAAACCATGCACCAAAACAACGGGATTCATAGATGAGATTTTATCCTTAAATTCTGAATCTATTCTAACGAATGATCGGGGTAATGAGCGAAAAATTTTGGGGAAGAGCCTATCTACTAGGTACGGCTACCGGCAACTTCTAAGGATTAGGGAAAAAACCAAAAAGTTTAGCGGCACCTCCTAAAATAGCGACCACCAATGCTATCAGAATCCCTCGATTGGTGAATTCCTGATAGGCAACCCTTGCAGTTAATCCCTCGATTTTTGTGCTTACTCGTTCATCCAGAGCTTTGATTTCTCCCTTGAGTTCGGCCTGTCCTATTTCTACTTTAGTTAACCGGTCTTCTATCTTGTCAAATCTCTCATCAATACGTTTTTCCAGAGAGTCGATTTTCTCATCAATACGTTTTTCCAGAGAGTCGATTTTCTCGTCAAGGCGTTTTTCCAGAGAGTCGATTTTCCCCTCAATCCTTGTCAGGACAGCTTCTAGGGAATAAGTGACAGTTTCGTTAGACATTTTGAGCAACTCCAAAAGTCAAATCTTCAGGGGTAAATGCTGGAGGCTATATTTTACGGAAAAATCAGGGGTCTATAGGCGGACACGGATTCCCATTATAAGAAAATTATAAGTCAAGACTTGAGTTTTTGTCAAGCTTTTTTTTGACGGCAATCAATGGCAAGAATTTCGGGGAAGTATTTAGCCACCGATGCCTAACCGTCCCGCTAAACTAGGGCTTAAAGGAATCAGAGTCGCTAACATTAAAAAGAGCAGTAATAAACCCCAACCAGCGCGGGTGTCATCGGGTTCGGTTAACTCGTTTAAACTAGGTCTTTCCAACTCTCTTTGTAAAAAAGCGACTAAAATTGTCCAATAGAGAGGAATGGGATTGCTAGAATTAACTAAGGAAATAATGCCCAAAATAACCAAAGTGGCCACAGTGGTGCGGCGGGCAATTTTGCGACCATAAATAGCCTGAACAATTCTACCACCATCTAACTGTCCGGCGGGCAGTAAATTAAGGGCAGTAATCACCAATCCTAGCCAACCGATAACAGTTAAAGGATGCACGGAGATAACGGCATTTTGTAACTCGTCGCCCAAAACTATCCGCGCTAAAAAACTCACTAAAATTGAACTTTGGAAAAAGGTACTAGGGATTTGAAAAAGGCTGTCCGAATTAGATAAAGTTAGTCCAACAATTAATAAGATTAAAGAAACCAAACCTCCCAAAGCAGGACCAGCGAAAGCTATATCAAATAGAACACTGCGGTTAGGTAATAAAGATTCAAAACGAGTAATCGCCCCAAAAGAACCAATCTGCCAAGTGGGAAGAAAATAGGGTAAACTGAGACGAACATTATGGCGTTTAGCGATAATTAGATGACCGATTTCGTGGGCAATTAATACCGACCATAAACCCAAACTCAGGGGAATTGCTTCTCGATATCTCTGCCAATTACCAAACAAATCAAAACCTAATAAAATTCCCGCCGCTTCTAAGCTGGTGACAATAGTGGCTACTAACAAAACTAAAGAGAGATTTTTTTGAGCAAGAGTGGCAGGACTAGGATCATTAGTTTTGGGAAGGATAATTACCACCGGTTTTTCCTCGGTTCCTTCCACCAGAAATAAACGATATTTATCGCCAAAATGATTACTTAATTTCTGGGTTAAGCGCGAGTGAACTAGATCCGGTTCTCCCCGTAAATTGCCTTTAAAAATTGCCCCTTCCTGAAAAGAGATAGTTTCGGTGGCAAAAAAAGTATCTATCCCAAAAATACTCTGAATAACTTTTAAATCCTCTTCGGGAATTGGCATCACATCCGGCACAATTGCTGTCACCGCTGCCGGGATTTCTAGAGGAGTAACGGACTGGCTAACTGCCTGGTTAACTTTCGGTTCAATTATCTGATTGGTTTTCAGTAAGCGTAAACGGTTGCCCAAATAAATATAGATAATGGTGGCAGCAACCAGTAAAAAGAGAATTACCGCTAGATTGAGATAAATTCCCGCCGCAAATAGCCCGAAAAAAATTAACCAAGGAGCTATGAGTACCAAGGATTGTAACCAAGGTAAAATTCCCAGTTGGCCGTAGGGTTTAGCCCGATAAAAACTCCAAGTCAAGATAGCACCAGCGACGAGGAAAATAACAGCGACCGCAGCAATTTCCGAAGAAATATTAACCATAGGAAAGTCAAAATCAATAGGTTTTTATCAATCAATTTGATTATAAGCTTGCAGGGCAGCCCGTAATTGCCCTCGATGCTTTTGTAACAATTCTTGTCCTGGGGCCGCCGAAAGTCCCGTTTTCTGCATTAACAAAGCCAGTTTAACCCGGCGGCCACTTTTTTCCAGTAAAATAGCCGCTTCCTGACGACTAACATCGGTAAGGTGGCAGATAATCCGCAGGGCGCGGTCATGGAGTTTATGATTAGTAACTGCCACATCGACCATCTGGTTGCCGTAAACCTTGCCTAACATGACCATTGTCCCTGTGGAAAGGATATTTAAAGCCATTTTCGTCACCGTTCCCGCTTTCAGACGGGTGGAGCCGGCCAGAAGTTCTGGTCCAGTCAATAACCGGATATCCACATCCACCGCGATCTCCACCTGTTCGGCGGGGACACAACTAATAGCAATCGTCGTCGCACCCCGCTGTTTTGCCGCCTGTAAAGCCCCATGAACGTAGGGGGTTGTCCCCCCGGCGGTAATCCCCACTACCACGTCTAATTCGTGAATTTCTCGCTGGGCAATAATCGCCGCCCCATCTTCCGCTTTATCCTCCAAATCTTCGGAACTACGCACCAGCGCCGCCGCTCCACCGGCGATAATTCCCTGTACCAATTCCGGGGGAGTGCAGAAGGTGGGAGGACATTCGGCCGCGTCCAAAACCCCCAGCCGGCCACTGGTTCCTGCTCCAATGTAAAAGAGTCTACCACCTTTAGCCAGAGCTTGACTGGTCAGGGAGATTGCTAGGGCCAATTCTTGCCGGGCCATGGCGATCGCTTTTAGGGTTTGGGCATCCTCCCGATTGAAGAGATCCACCAATTCGAGCGGGTTTAATTGGTCTAAATTTAGGCTGTTTGGGTTAATTTGTTCGGTTAACAGGTGTCCTCTGCTTTCCCACTGTTCCATAACGGTTTAATTGAGTTTTTCGTAAGATTATTTTCAGTATATAGCGAATCGGTGGGCTAAAAGCTTGACAATTGCCCCCTAGATATTAGATAATAGTAAATTGTGTCAATTCCTGCTCGGATCAGGTGAGGACATTAGCACAAAAGCTGGAATTTTTTTCAGCTACCTGTACGGCAAAACGAGCGCAGAAAATTCATGAGTTACGCAATTATTGAGACCGGTGGCAAACAGATTCGGGTAGAACCAGGTCGCTATTACGATATCGAACTTCTTCCCGTCGATGAACAAAGTACCCATACCATCGACAAAGTGCTATTAATCCATGATGAGGATGATATTAGCATCGGTCAACCCTTTATCGAAGGGGCCACCGTCGAAGGCACTGTCATACAACATCGTCGGGGCAAAAAAGTTATTGTTTATAAAATGCGCCCGAAAAAGAAAACCCGTAAAAAACGCGGTCATCGTCAAGAAATTACCCGTTTTATGATTGATTCAATCAATTATAACGGTAAAACCCTAGTCGCCACTGCTGCTACCTCCAGCGCTGAAGTTGTAGAAGATAGTAGCGATGAAGAAGAATAACTTTTAGAATCAAAAAAGCATTTGGAGAGAAATTATGGCTCATAAGAAAGGTACGGGTAGTACCCGCAACGGACGCGATTCTCGTTCCCAGAGACTAGGCGTTAAGCGCTACGGTGGTCAAGTGGTAAAAGCGGGAAATATTCTCATCCGTCAACGGGGTACTAAAGTTCACCCGGGTAAAAATGTTGGTCGTGGTGGCGATGATACTTTATTCGCTTTAATTGATGGTGTGGTCAAATTTGAATACAAGGATAACAGTCGCCGTCAAGTTAGCGTTTATCCCTCTGAAGTTAGCGCCAGTTAATCCCATCAACCCTGATTAATTTTTTCCCTGTAACCTCCTAACTCATCCTAGGGGGTTTTTTCAGATAATTTATATCGTTTCCTAAGCTAGTGAGGTACACCTATTTTTCTTCCCTTTTGCCTTTTGCCTCTTGCATGAGTGCCTAAAACCCATAACTTTTGTACCTCAGCAGACTGAAAAACGCTATATATCTGTTGACAGACTAGACCGAACACTCATAGATTAGAATAGTCCGAAAGTAGCTCGGAAAAGATGGACTCACCATGATTCTTAAAATTGCCGATATCTTAAAAAATTTGCCCTGGTCTTTCAATTCTACTGCCGAATTACCCTGGTTAGAGCGATCGCAAGCCGAAAAATCCCTGCAAAAAGCTCGTCAACAACGGCGAATTTCCGAACGAGAATATCAACTCCTTGACCATTGGCGAGAATTGGGTTATTGTATTGTCAAAGATTTAATTCCCGCAACGGCGATCGATAATTTAGTAGCAGAATTAGCCGATTTATTTTTCCTAGAATCGGCTATCCCTGGATTAAGAATTGAAGGCATTCAAGCAGAAAATCTACCGGCGAGTTTAAGTCACGATCAAGTTTTAGCCCTAGATATCGAGCAAAGAAAAGCCTTAGTCAATTCTATTTGGCGACTTCATGGCTTTCATGAGATTTCCCCCGCCGCTCAAGCAATTTTTGACAATCAAAATCTGAGAGATTTAGTTAATTTAATTATTGGCAAATCCTGCAAACCGAGATATTCCATCAACTTCCTGCACGGTACAGAGCAGGGGCTGCACGAGGATATGGCAGTTTTTTATGTTCATCCTGCTAATCATTTAGTCGGTGTTTGGATTGCCTTGGAAGATATTTCCGCCGATGCTGGTCCGCTAATTTTTTATCCTAAATCTCATAAAAATATCAAAGTAACTGACTTTTTTCCAGACTATCCCGCCGTCAATCTTAAAAATATTACTGCCGAGCAAATTCCCCAATACCAAGATTATGTTAACCAGCGCGCTCAGAATTATGACTGTCAATCATTTACTGCTAAAAAAGGAGAGATTCTTCTCTGGCACGGAATGTTAATTCATGGTGGTGGGAAGATTAATAATACCCTGCTAACCCGTAAATCGATGGTCATTCATTTTATTGCCGAGGGTGGCGATTACAACGATCGGGCTTTGGGACCTTTTAATTGGTAAGATTAATTTACCACTAATAACTCGGAAATAATCGGACTAATACTAAATCCGTTTAGTATAGGCTACTTAGGGCTTGCTGAAAAAGTTTTTCCTGGGGGTAGGAGTCAGTAGCCGGTCGTCAGGAGCCGGTCGTTTCAGGCTTTGTTGCCCTTGTTTTTTGTACCAAGCAATGTACTACAAGAAGGATAATGCAAGGTTTTTGAAAGTCCCAATCCTATTTTCTTGCACTAACATCGGACTTTAACAGGTCAAAAGCTTTATTTTAAAAGGGTTTTACCATTATTCAGCAAGCCCTACTTAAATTAACTTGAAAATATTCGTGAGTTGCAACATTTCTCATTCCTGCCATTAAACGCCAAGGAATAAGAGGATAGCGAGACTGAATTTCCTTCGGTACATTTCTAGTTGCTTCTCCGATAATAATAAAATCATAGAGAACCGCTTTGATATTTGTTTGATTCTTGGCAAATTCCTCAAACGTCATTGCCTTTGTTTGCTGTTCAATTTCACTGATAGATTCTAAAATGTCTTGAAGGCGAAGTCGCCAATCTCTAGAAGGCATTGATCAGATCCTCAAGCACAGGTTCCCGTAAATGTTCTCTTAAGGCATCCTGAGTTCCTAAATCCACAGAGCATCCCAGAATATCTTCTAAATAATACTGTACTTGCAGAAGTTGAAAAAAACCACCTTGTCGATCGAATTCTACTAACAAATCTACATCACTATCGGCATCAGCTTCATCCCTGGCCACTGAACCAAATAAAGACAAAGATTTTACCCCTAGTTTTTGTAACTGTTCTCGGTGTGCCTCTAGAATTGCCAGCACCTCGTCCCGTTTCATCTGGTGTGTCTTTGAACCTGCCATCAATATTATAGCTTTGTCGGTGCAACCCTTAAACTGAAGCTGAAATCTTCCAAATCTACAAAACAAACTAATCACTGAAAACTCACATCTGATCACTGATCGCTGATTAAGCTGTGGCTTCTAAAAATACGCCTAAATTGCGGAATTTTTGATAACGAGATTCGCGCCGTTGTTGGGGAGTTAACAAAGATAAAGCCTCTAAATTTTCACTAATAGCGGCTTTTAAATTGGCTGCCGCTCTAATCGGATCAGCATGGGCCCCTCTGGAGGGTTCAGGAACGATCTGATCGATAATATTTAACTCTTTTAAATCTTTTGAGGTAATTTTGAGGGCAACTGCTGCTTTATCGGATTTTTTGGCATCTTTCCAGAGAATGGCGGCACAAGCTTCGGGAGTCGCCACGGTATAGACAGAATGCTCTAACATTAATAGGCGATCGCCGACACCAATGCCCAAAGCGCCGCCCGAACCACCTTCGCCAATAACAGTACAAATGATCGGCACATCTAAACGGAACATCTCCCGGAGGTTATAGGCGATCGCTTCTCCTTGACCTAATTTTTCCGCTTCCACCCCCGCCCAGGCGCCGGGGGTATCAATAAAGGTTAAAATTGGCTGATTAAACTGATGGGCGTGTTCCATTAAACGCATGGCTTTACGATAACCCCCGGGGGCAGCCATGCCGAAATTTCTAGCCACATTATCCTTAGTATCCCGGCCTTTTTGATGCCCGATAATCACCACGGGACGACCGTTAAAACGGGCAACACCACCCACAAGAGCGGGATCGTCGTAACCACCGCGATCACCGTGTAACTCGAACCATTCATCGGTGATTGCTTGAATATAGTCTAGGGTACTGGGGCGCCGGGGATGACGGGCTAATTGTAGCCTTTGGGAAGGGGTGAGATTGCTAAAAATTTCACGACGTAATTGATTAGCTCGTTCGTCTAGTTGACTAATTTGTTCCGAGACATCTACGCTATTTTCTTGGGCTAATTCTTTAATCTGTTCGATGCGGGATTCTAATTCGTAGAGGGGTTTCTCAAAATCTAGGAGAAAAATCTTTTTCTCGGTAGTCTCGTTTTTAGTCATAGGTTAGTGGCTAGAAGTTTACTTGGAGCTAAGTAGGTAAGCGTTAAAAATTATCAAATACCCCCCTTGTCAAGGGGGGATTAAGGGAGGATTAAGGGGGGATCGGCACCCCCCTTATCAAGGGAGATCCCCCCGCCTATCGGCACCCCCCTTATCAAGGGGGGCAGGGGGGATCAGAGGCAAAATCTATCTTCAATTTAATTATAACTACTTACTTAATCTTTTCTAGCTTAACGTTTTTCAGCGATCGATTATCGGCAGCTTCGGGATTACCCGGAGATAATTCCAGGTTATCGATCGAATTTTGTCAATTGTTGTATAATGATAGATCGTGCCTTTTTCACCCCAAGGAGGATTAGTTATGGCAGGAAGTGAACTAAAAGCGGATCTATGGGTTAACGAATATATTACCCCCTGGGACATTTATAGTCATGGGGTTTCGCGGATTTTAGCCTACAAAAAAACCGCTTTTCAGGAGATGTATATTGTTGAGTCGGGGGCCTATGGAAAAGCCTTGGTACTGGATGGGAAATGGCAATCTTGTACGGGGGATGAATTTATTTATCATGAAGCATTAGTGCAACCGGCAATGATTGCCCACCAAGAAGCAAAAACTGCTTTAATTCTGGGAGGTGGTGAAGGTGCGACAACGCGGGAGTTATTGCGTTGGAAAACAATCGAAAAAGTGATGATGATCGATATCGATGGGGATGTGGTAGAAGCTTGTAAGGAACATCTTCCCGAAATGCACCAAGGCACTTTTGATGATCCTCGTTTTGAGTTAGTTGTGGCCGATGCTTTAGAAGTTTTAGACACCACTAACGATCAATGGGATATTATTATCTCCGATCTGGTTGATCCCATCGAAGAGGGTCCTTCTTTCCCCCTATTCACGAAAGAATACTTTGAAAAACTACAAAGAGTTTTGGCCGAAAATGGCATTGTGGTTGTCCAATCTGGCCCGGTTTCTCCTCCTTCGGTGATGTATCATGCGCGTTTGGTGAATACTTTAAAAGCAGTTTTTCCCTACGTTCATTCCTATTGCGCTCCCACTCCTAGTTATGGTTCCCCTTGGGGTTTTACTCTCTGTGCTAATCATCCTTTAAATACTCGTCCCGATCCGGACGTGGTAGATGAATTAATCAGCGATACAACTACGGGAGGATTACGTTTAATTGATGGCATGAGTTTACTAGGAATGTTACAAACTCCTCTCTATATTCGTCAAGCAATCGCACAAAATACGGAAGTTTATACCCTGGCAAAACCCCCGAAATTCTTCGGTCAAGGAGTAATCAGTAATCAGTAATCAGTAATCAGTTATCAGTTATCAGTTATCAGTTATCAGCTATCAGTAAATAAGGGTTATAACTAGAAATCGATCGAGTCTTCATGATTAAGAATTGCTTGCAGTATTTCTAGGGGAACAGTAGCAAAGTATTGCTGGAGAAAGTTTTCTAGGGCCACCGCTTCTAGAAATTGTTCAATCTTATTAATTTTTGCCTCATGATTGACTAATTCAAAGGATAAATTTTCTTGATTTTTCTTGACTTTAAAGCCATTTTCTGATAGGGAAATTAATCCTAATTCTAGGGTATGATAACTGAGGTTTAAGCGGTTTTGTAATTGTTGACAGGAAATGCTGGTTTTAGTTCTAGCTAAATATTTCCCGATCCCGACAAGGTTTATCCATGGGGTGTGAGCGGATTTTTTCAAAGGACTAGCATAGGCAAGAACTAACTTTTTATCCCGTAAAATTGCCTGTTGATATTCCCTGGAAAGTTTTGTCCAATCCCGGGGACATTCCCAGAGAAAAAGGGGATTTAATTGGCTAACTTCTTGACTAATTTCTCGATGGCGATTGTCGATTAAAAAATCTTTTTTATTGCTATAGGTTAGGGATTCTTGTTGATAGGGATGCAAGGCAATTAAGCGCACTTCATAGCGATTTTTGTAGGTATTAAAATCTAATTCGACTACGGCATCATAACGGGTATCGGCAGCAATTTCGTCTTTGTGATGACCCCACCACATACCGGGGAATCCCTGCTCGATTGAACTATCCCAGATCTCAAAAGTTGTCCGGGGATAAGCGATTTTTCTGCCTTTGAAATCCTCAAGATTTTTATGCCAAAGATTGTGAAAATAACAATTTTGAATTAATAGCTTCGGTGTCGGATTACCCATCCCGCATGGTTCCAGTAATTTTAATTCTCTAAATAGACTTTTTCCCAATTGGGAAACCGTCACCACCGCAGCCACTTCTATCTCGGAAGAAAGGGAAGTTAAATCAATTCCTGTGCGTCGCAACTGTTGATTAATCCCCTCAATAAATAGGGGTAAATTTTCTAGAGTTAAACTTAAACCTGCGGCCAAAGGATGACCACCAAAACGATGTAAAAGATGGGATTGAGAGGATACTAATTGATAAAGATCGATCTCGCGAATTGACCTAGCGGAACCCTTAGCAAAAGGTGGTTCACTGGTACTTAATAAAATTGTCGGTCGCTGGTATTCTTGGGCAATTTGTCCCGCAACTAATCCTAAAATTCCCGCCGGCCATTGGGGATCATCTAAAATAATTACATTAGTGGTGGAAAGATCAATTCTCTCTAGTTTTTTCTGAACTTGTTTCATAATATCCCGTTGGATTTCTTGGCGACGAATATTGGCTAATTCCGCTTGTTCAGCTAATTCGTGACAACGCTTTTCATCTTCACTGGTGAGTAATTCCACACAAAATCTAGCATCGCCATAAATGCGACTGACGGCATTAATTCGCGGTCCAATACCGAAGGATATATCCATCGGTCTATCTCCGGTTTTGTTACATAAATCGAGTAATTTTTTAACTCCTAAACGCTGAGTATTTTGGAGCTTTTGCATACCTTTTTGGGCTAAATAACGACATTCTCCCGTCAATTTGACTAAATCGGCAATTAAACCAATCGCAACTAAATCGAGTAAATTTTCTAGGGGTTTTCTGGGAATATCTGCCAGGGTTAAATACATCGCTTCCACTAATTTATAAGCAACGGCAACCCCAGAAAGATGATAGAAAGGATGGGTTTCCACAAAGTAGCGGGGATTAATCAGGGCAATCACCTCGGGGCGCTCGTCGGGTAGGGTATGATGATCGGTGATGATAATATCGATACCTAGACTGTTTGCATAGTCAATTTCGGCGATATTCGTGCTTCCCGTGTCACAGGTGACGATTAAACTGGTTCCTTGATGCGCTAGTTTCTCGATACCAGGACAATTGAGGCCGTGGGATTCTTTTTGGCGATCGGGTATGTAATAATCTAACTGTTGATAGGGTGGGAAAAACTGTCCCAATCCTTCCCAGAGTACACTGGTAGCGGTGACACCATCGGCATCGAAATCCCCCCAAATACTCACTTTTTCCCCGTTATTTAGGGCTTTTTCCAGTCTTTTGACGGCGAAGTTCATTTCTTGCCCAAAATCAAAGGGAGTTTTTGACTGATAAGCTTTCTCATCCAGAAACGTCCCCAGAGTCGCCCCATCCCGGATACCGCGATGCCATAATATTTGTGCCACGACGCTGCCATCCGACTCTGGGGTGTAGTCTTGGACTATTTTTAAAAACTCTTGGGGAAGCTCTACCGATGGGGGAATTTGCCAGTTAGACACGGGATATCAAGGAAAAAGTAATAAGGAAAAAGGTGACAGTTTTTGTGATTTTCCCTATCTCCATTTAGGGCTTGCTGAATAAATGTGAAATGTAGGCAAGGTAAGGGTTTTGTGGCTTTTCTCGCGAAACAGGTGCAAGATTTTGAGAGAATCGTGCTTCAAAACCTTGCGTCTTCATCAGCCCGCGTCCTGTAGGGGCGAAGCATTCGGACAATAACCTATCGGTGAAACCGTAGATTTTCTATCCGAATGCTTCGCCCGTACTTTTTCAGCAAACCCCATTTAGCCACCACTAACGGGGGGAATTAAAACTATCTCATCGCCATTTTCGAGGATTTTCTCTCCCGAAACAAACTGAAGATTAACTCCAAAACGAGTAACATCGCGCCATCTTTCTAATTGAGGATAGGGGGCTATAATATAGTTTAACACTTCTGTAACGGAAGTGTGGGCAGGAAATTCGAGGTTTAATTGTGAAGTTTGATAGACTTCTTGATAAATAGCAAATAGTTTTACTGTGATCGTAATCTTTTCCATCTTTACATCAATATTTTTCCTAGGATAATAACATTAATTGAGAACCCTGTTCGGTTTTGCGGACTTCGATGCGATGTTGAAAAGCTTCTTTAAATTGGGGCATATGAGTTACAGTCAAAATACAGGCAAAATCAGCGGATATAGCGTTAATTGCCGCAATTAAGCGATCGCATCCTTCCGCATCCTGAGTTCCGAATCCTTCGTCAACAATGAGCATTTGTAGGGCTGTTCCGGCTCTTTGTGCCAATAATCTCGCTAAAGCTAATCGAATCGAGAAATTAATCCGAAAAGCTTCTCCTCCTGAATAGGTTTCGTAGGGACGGGATCCCCGGGTATCACCAATAATAATATCTAAAGTATCGATTAACTTTTGTTGCTGTTTCTTAGTACCTTTACCGCTTTTTTGGGTTAAAAACTGCACATGAAATTGATTACCAGTTAAGCGAGCTAAGATATGATTAGTTTGGGCTTCTAACTCAGGTAAAATATTCTCAATCATCAGAGTTTGTAAACCATTTTTACCGAAAGCTATGGCTAACTCTTTATAAACTGTATATTGTTTTTTCACTTTAGCTAAATCGCTCTCTTTTTCTATCAGTTGTTTACCTAAAGTTTCTAGTTGATGTAATTTCTCCTCAACCCGACCTTTTTGGGAGAGCAATCCATCAATTATCTGTCTTCGCTGTTGAATATTGGTCGATAATGCGGCTATTTCTTGGCGATAGTCAGTCAAAGTACCAATCTTTTGACTAATATTTGCTAACTCCTGATTCAGCTTCTGGCGATCCTGATTTCGCAGCTGTAATCTTTGCTCAATCTCAGCGATTTTAGCGGCTATTTCCGGATAATTTTTTTCTGCTTGTTGCCAGTCTTGATACTGTAATCTTACCCCCTGTAATTGTCGGATCAGATTTTGAATATTCTGATGTTCACTGCGATCATAATTTAAGTTTTGAATAAACTTTTCTAAGCGTTCAACTTCCTGTTTAAGTGGGGAGTTTTGACCTAGTTCTTGCTTCTCTTGTTCTAGTCTAGCTAATTGATTAATTAAATTAGGTTTCTCGGCCTTGATATTAGCTAAACGACGGTTTGCTTGCTTAAGTTCTGATTCTTGAATTTCTGCCCAACGCCATCTTTTTTCTTCTCCTCTGACTAAAGCATGACTTTGTTCATCATAGTTTAAAAAGGCGATTTCTTGATTGACAATTTGTAATTCTTGCTGTAATTCTAGGGCATAATTGCCACTGCTTAAAAGTGCTTCTAACTCCACAAGTATCTCCTCGGTTTTCTCTAGTTCTATTTCCTTTTCTTCAATAGTTTCTAACTTGACTTCCAACTGCACATATTTTTGTTGTAGATTCGATCTTGCTGGCAATTCTTGTTTAATTTGGGCTAATTCCTCCCCTAAACGTTTTAAATCTCGATCGCAGTCTGCCATCCTTTCCTGTAGGGACCAGATTTGCTCTTGAATTTGTTCTTGATGTTGATGGGTTTTCCTGATTACTTGATGACGGTGATGACTGTCTAAATTCTGTTCACACAAAGGACAAACCGAATCGGGAATATTTAATTTTTCCAATTTATCAGTTAACTCTAAAAGTTGTTCTTCATATCTTTTCTGTTGATCCAATAAACTTTTTTTATCCACTTGTTTAAGAGTTTCCTTTTCTTCAACTCGTTCACAATAGGTTTGTTTTTTATCTAGTTCCTTAATTCGTTTGGCTAAATTGAGAGCTTCCTCTCTTAGTAGAGGAATACGAGCGATTTCTGTCTCTAATTGTTGCCGATTTCTTTGCAGTTGTTCCCAACGAGCATTGATCTTAGCTTTTTCCCGTTCCAACTGCATATTTAGATCAGCTTTTCGGCTATTTAAAGGAGCATATTTTAAAGCTAATCTATCCAATTCCTGAAGACGTTGACGATGATAATTTAATTTCTCTAATCCTGCTTGAATATCCCCCGCTTGCTCGATAATTTTTTGAGTTTCTTGTTCCTGTCTTCCCAATTCTTCTAAACGAGCGCTCGTTTGTTGGATGGGAAGGGTAAATTCGTTAATTTTTTGCTGTAATTTCTGTTCTAATTGTTGTTTATCATACTGGGCCTGTTGCCAAGCTTGTAATTGACTTGACAAACTTGCCTCTTTCTGGTCTAAATTGATTAGGCGCTCGTGTGCAGTAATAATGTCATTTTTGCGATGAAGAATAGTCCTAATTTGATTTAATTGATTGTCTAGACTAACTTTTTCCCGGTCTAATCTCTCGATTTCTGCTAATAAAGCTCGCTCCTGTTCTCTTTGCCACTGCAGCTGTTTTTCCCAATTCTGACGCTGATTTTCTTCCCCCTGTAGTTGCTGTAAACGCCGATTATTTACCTCTTGTTCTTGATTAATTTGGTTAATTTGGGTGCTTAACTCTTGCAGCTGTTGCTGATAAGAATTTTTCTCCTGAAGACGGAGTTTGATAGTTTCTACTTGCTGCTCGATCTGGAGGGACTGTCCATCAAATTGTTTCGATATATCCTTGGCTTTATTTGCTAAAATTTCATAGCGATCGAGTTGTAATAATTCTGCTAAAATCTGTTTACGACCACTGGGAGGCTGTTTCATAAACTCGTCCGCTTGTCCCTGTCGTAAATAAGCAGAATTAATGAAAGTTTTATGGTCTATTTTCAGATAAGTATTAATCTGTGCTTGGGTATCTTTAATACTTTTACCCGATAAAGGACGAAAACTCTGATCATTAATCACCTGAAAATCTAAACCAGAAGCTTTCCCTCCCCGGTGACGACTACGGATAATTTTATAGATTTCTCCCCCATAACTAAACTCGAAATCTACCCGCGCATAATCGCTGCCCGCATGAATCACATCATCAGCAATCGAGGTGCGACTTTCTCCCCAAATTGCCCAAGTAATTGCTTCGAGTAAAGAGGATTTTCCCGCACCATTGGCACCACAAATACAGGCAGTATGTAATCCGCGAAAATCTAGCACTGCCTCGCGATAACTGAGAAAATTTTTTAGGGTTAATTGTAGGGGAATCATAAGCTGGGAGGAATTATGAATTATGAATTATGAATTATCAAGTGGGAGGTGGGGAAGTGGGGAAGTGGGGAGGTGGGGAAGTGGGGAAGTGGGGAGAATGCAGTACAAGGCATAATTAGCGGAAATTCGGTCACTCAGCCTCAGGAAAATATTGGTATCAAATAGATAGTTAGCCATTAGTCATAGATAGTTTCACGCCCTAAGGCTTCATCAGGTAATCCCGGGGTATCCTTGGGTTGACTTTCCAGAAATTTTAGCCAATCTTCTGCTTTTTCTTGGGAGGTCATCTCTTCAATTTTTGGCGAAGTTATCTGAGTTAGAAATTGGCTGAAGTTTAAGACTTCTTGTTGTTTTTCTAAAGGAAGTTTTCGCAAGTTTTCGATAACGGCTTGTTCAATATTCATCAAAATTCAGCTTGTCGATTAATCGGCGTACTAAAAAGCATCAATCTCTTCAATACCTGCCGTTTCCCCATTATATCACCCCCCCGCTCTGGCACTGACCAAATCCCCCCACTTGGCTGGGATATTATTCCTACGCAAGTCCCTAACCGCTCAGGGTCCCTCGATTTGCTACTCTAAAGGAAAGATAACCGATTCTTAAGACCAAATCTATGAGCATTCCCGAAATTAGCGTCCATGAACTCGCTCTCCGTTTAGCCGATCATGATCCTAATTTACAACTTATTGATGTGCGCGAACCAGAGGAAGTTGCGATCGCATCTGTGGCCAGTTTTACCATTTTACCCTTGAGTCAATACCGAGAATGGTCGCCCACTATTGCCACCCAATTCAACCCCCAAGCAGAAACCCTCGTTATCTGTCACCATGGCATGAGATCCCTGCAAATGTGCCAATGGCTACAAAGTCAGGGTTTTACTAATGTTAAAAATATTAACGGTGGCATCGATGCTTATGCCCTCCTCGTCGATCCTAATATTCCCCGTTACTAATTTTCATGGCCACCATCGGGAAAAGAGAGAGGCAAACTATCCCCTTTCTCACCATGGATTACTGATAACTGATAACTGATTAAGCGTTATACTGTCTAAAAAAATGTTATAAATCTTTTGTTAAGATTATTCCCCTATGTCCGCTAGAACCCATCTCAGCGATCGCTATCAACATATCTTAAAGGCGACAATCCAACATTATATCGCCACGGCCGAACCGGTTGGCTCGAAAACTCTACTCGATGAGTACAAATTTACTGTTAGTTCCGCCACGATTCGCAATGCTCTCGGTAAACTAGAAAAAGAAGGTTTACTCTATCAACCCCACACTTCCTCCGGACGCATTCCCTCCGATTGGGGTTATCGTCTCTACGTCGATGAGTTAATGACTCCCGATGACCGTATCGGCGAAAAAATCGGCTATTATCTGCATCAAAACGCTAAATCTCCCGCTTGGAGTCTCGAAAGTCTGCTGCAACGGGCCACCCAACTTTTAGCCGGTTTAAGCGGTTATATCGCTATCGTTACCCTCCCCCACACCCTCACCAATACCCTGCGTCATCTGCAATTAGTCCCCGTCTCGGACCGGCAGATTATGTTAATTATTGTTACAGATAGTTTACAAACACGCTCGGTTATGATAGAGATTCCTGAGTCTATGGCAACGGACAAGGAGGATGGATTAGCAGAAGAATTACAAATCCTCTCTAATTTTCTCGGGGAAAAATTAAAAGGTTATTGCTTGGCAGATTTAATTAACCTCGATTGGCGGCAAATCGAGCGAGAATTTGCCCGTTATACCCATTTTCTCCAACAATTAAGCCAAGAAATCGGCGCTAGTCTCCAATCCACTGCCACCCCGGAGATTATCGTCCATGGTGTCGCTGAAGTCATTCGACAGCCAGAATTCGCCCAATGGCAACAAGTACAAATGTTACTGCATCTATTGGAAGCAGAACAGGATCGCCTTTTACCCCTGATTTTACAAAGAACAGAACCGGAAAAATCAGCTAAAAAAGTCAAAATCACCATTGGTTCCGAAAATCCTCTGGAATCCATGCGCCCTTGTACTCTTATCTCCGCTTTTTATAAACAGGGAGATACTCCCGTCGGTAGTGTTGGCATTATCGGACCGACGCGAATGTTATACGAAAATACTATTCCCCTGGTGGAATCCACCGCTAACTATCTCAGCGAGGCTATAAGTAAGTAGATATCCCCCGCAAAGGTTCGGGAATGGGACAATCGACAGTAAACTCTAAAATTGTCTCACCATCCCCCAAATAGCCAGAATTGGCAAAACAGAGCAACATCCGCACCAGCGCCACCCACACCTCCGCATCGAACTCCCAATCCTGTCCCCGACGCGCTCCACAGGCGATCGATTTTAGCGCCCAAAAATAACTATTTCTCACCACTGAACCGCCTTTTTTGTAAACCGGCACATCCTCATGGTGAATATAAAGAATATCATCTTTAGCGATCGCTCTCATCGGTGGCTAGGAAGGTTGCGGGAATTTTCAGTTGACTGTCCTAGATAATAACATCTTTAGCGATCGCTTGGGTCGCGCCAGAAAACCCACTAAGCTAAGACGCATCTTAACCGCCTATCCTTAGATTAGCTGAATCTCCCCTTGCCCCCCGATGTGGGTGGTAGGGTTGATTCATGAATCAACCCTACCTTGAATCAACCCTAGTAGTTGAGCGGTAGGGTTGCCTCGTCTCAATTTTCTTTCTTTCTCACAAATATGAAGTATAATGTCATCGATAGCTAAACCGCACAAAAAATGAAATCCTATCCAGTAGAGTTCCGTCAGAAAATCCTCGACTGTTATTATAACGAACCCATCTCTCAAAGACAATTAGCGAAAAGATTCTGCGTAACCCTAAGTTTCGTACAAAAGCTTTTGAAGCAATATCGAGAAACGGGAGATCTTCGACCGAAGACTTATCGATGTGGACGTCATTTAAAACTCACGCCAGAACAAATGCTCGTCCTCGGTACGTTAATTGAGGAAAATAATGACGCAACTCTAGCTGAACTATCAACACTATTCCTAGAAAGAACTGGTATAGTGTTAAGTGTGGCGACAGTGGCAAGAATAGCCGAACGCTTGAGAATAACCCGCAAAAAAAACTATACAACCACCCGCACAAGAGACAGAAAAACTACAACAACTTAGACAAGAATAGAAAGTAAGTGGGTGGGTGGAATTAAATATAAGATGAACGTAGGTTGGGTTGAAGCATGAAACCCAACGCCCGCTCATGTTACGCTACCGCTAACCCATCCTACAAATAATTATGCCTCCCTACTTAGGGTTTGCGGCAAAAAGTTTTTCTTGGAGGCAGGGTGTGGGGTGTAGAATAAGATTCCCCGGAAGCAATCTTTTTAATGTCTCATCGCTTCTATTATTTTCATGGTTTCGACGCTGACAGTACAGACTCGTTGTAATAAGTCAATTACTGTTTCTTTATAATCGGCAAAGCGATAGTTATTAAATCTTTCGGCGATGGTTTGATCTTTGGGTTTCTTTTCCTTATATTGATCTAAAATCCATTCTAAGGCCGAACGATTACCGAGTTTATATTCCCAAGCAATTTTGGGAATATCTTGTAGGAAAGTGACATCATCAAGGTTGATAGAATTTTTTTCTCGGTCAGCTTTTAGTTTAGTTTTCGGTTTGAGATTATTATTAGTATCAATGCGAGTTAGTGGGTAGGGTGCGACGGTTTCATAGTTGATATGTAATTCCATTAGTTTGCTTCCCCATTCTACCCATTGAGAGAAGTTATCATAAAAGGGAAGTCGCGGAAATTCTCGCTTGAGGTTTAATTCATATTTACTGCGATATTCCGGGTAGTGAAGGACTGCATAAGTGTAGTGGAAGATGTGGAGTTTGGTGATGGTTTTATCGTTGTAATGTTTTTGGAATTGTTGCAATCCCCAATCGGTGATATTATCGATGCGGTTTCCTTCTTTCTCGTAGTAGTAGAGGGGGAGACATTGAGTTTTTTCAAGTGTATCTAAACCAATTAATAAATCACAGGAAAGACAATGAAAAGGCTTGCTTGAACTAATGCCAGAAAAAGCTATTATCTTATTAAAAGACTTTAGATCTAATGAAAACATCTCGTAATGGTTTTCTGTCAATCGATGATTAAATAATTTTTCTGTGTATTGAAATTGCTTAAAATAAGGTCTATATAGAGATAATTGAATTAAATTATCATCGAAATCAGACTTTATTCGAGATTTCCAGAAATTCTCTAAAGAAGAACTCCACTTTATTGAAAAGTCTTGTAATTGATTTTCAACAGAGTAATTGTATTTTTCAATGAAAAAACTAATCTTATTTATTAAACTCTCTTTGAGAGAATCATATACCCACTCATCTCGATTGGTTACTACACCCAATGAAAACAACTTAAACACAGCTTTCTCAGACTTGCCACTTTTGACATCCTTATCAATCAAGGGTAGCAGTTGATAAAAGTCATTATCTGATTGATTGAGCCAATTATGTTTTTTATCTGGGATGATATGCTCAAAATCAAGCTGATTAAGTTTTGTCGATGACAAAAACTCTAATTTTTGCGCTGCTGTATCCAATTCAGGACGGCGAGTATATAAAATTCGACAAGGAAGATTATTACTTTCTCGCTTCACCATCAAACTAATCGCCACCCCCGTCTGAATACCGAAAACATTATGAGTTGTCCCTGAAAGTTTAGGATTTTTCCTGACATTACCACCTAAATCAATGATATAAATTTCACTAAACTCATTCTCTACTACTTTTCTAAATCCATCATAAGCCAACGCATCGATAAAAGAAGAGTTAGTAATAAACGCTATTATACCATTTTTATTTAATCGATCCGAAGCCCAACGAATAAAGCGAGTGTACATATCATAGACGACAATTTGATTCTGTGCCTTACCTTCTTTGATATAAGTATATTTAATGCACTTGTCAATCGCTTCATAACTTCGATTTGCATTACCTTGATTAAAATTCTCCTGCCTGGCATTATAAGGAGGATTACCAATAATTACAGAAATATTGCGGTCATTTTGATTATGAATCCGTTGGGTATTCTCCGCCGACATAGCAAACAAATCCATCTGCTTGATATTAGAAGCAGCATGGTCTAGGGTATCCACAAAACAGATATGCTCAAACTCCTCATACTCACCCATCTTCTGCTTGTAGGTGAACTCAATATTCAAATTCGCAATATAATAAGGCAGAATTGCCACCTCATTACAGTGCATCTCATGCTTATACTTGTACCGTAACTTATCCTTCGGTAAATACTCAATCAACTCCGTTATAAAAGTTCCTGTCCCCGTCGCCGGATCTAAAATTTCTACTCCTGGATCCGCCAACAACTTACCAAAATGCTTGTGGACTAAATAATCGACACTTTCAATCATAAAACGGACAATTTCATTGGGTGTATAGACAATTCCCAACCGGTCCGCCGCTTTCGGATTGTATGCTTTATAAAAATTCTCATAAATCGCCTTGAGAAATTTCTGCTTCTCGTGGTGGTTATAAATATTCGCCGCTGTCCGCCGAATTACCGCATAATAACGTTCAATAGTCCCTAAAGTATTGCGCTTGGTATTACCAGTAAAGAAAGTTTCAATCACTCCCTGTAATTCCCTGGCGATATTATTTTCCCGGTGAAACTGAGACTCATTAAAAATATTGATAAAAATATCCTCTGTCAGGATGTGCTGAATAATCATCTCTCGCACATCTTCCAGACTAATTTCTGGATTGATTGACTTGCGACAAATCTCTAAAAAATTGTCCCGCGCTGTCACAAAATTCCGATTCGTCTCCGACTGCAACGCAATTAAACCCCGCAACGCTTCTAAAATTGTTGGTAAATCTTCCTTAAAACTAGCAATCGCCTCTCGAAAATCCTCAACCTCCGGACGTACATAATTAATAAAAGCATTAATAATCCCATCCAAAGCCTCATCATCGCGCATCGAGACGCGCAGTCTTTCCTCTCCTCCTTGAATTAAAACCGCCGTCTGGGAATCTTCAAATAAAATATTGTCATTGGGGTAGCCTTTCGCCAACTTCTTCTCAATTTCTTCATCTAAATTATCGTATTGATCCTTACTTTCCCAATATCCCCAATCTAACCGTAAAGCATCCTTAACCGTCCCGTCAGGATAGACAACTTTTCCCGACTTAGTGCGATAATCCAACTCCGGAATTAACAAAAAATCCCGCGCCTTGCAATAGTCATTTAACAAATTCTGAAAAGCGACTCTAATCGAAGTTTCCTTGCGACTGCCGCCATATTGGACAATCTTCTCAACTTCCGCCTGATACTGGCTGATTAATAATCTAGACATGGGCTTAGAGGAGGTAAATTAAGTAGTTATAATCAAAGAGAAGATAGATTTTGGACTCTGATCCCCCCTGCCCCCCCTGATAAGGGGGGTGCCGATAGGCGGGGGGATCTACCCTTGATAAGGGGGGTGCCGATAGGCGGGGGGATCTACCCTTGATAAGGGGGGTGCCGATAGGCGGGGGGATCTGACAATTTTTATTTCGATGTTTTTCACTGGTGCTGGCGTGCCATCACTTCCCGCAAGATATGGTCAATTCCTGTTTCATATCCCTTTCCTTGAGCTTTTAACCATTGTAATTGATCTTGACCTAGTTGAATAGCTAATTACTGCTTTGATGGCGAAAAAGATACTGTTTTTTGAGTAAAAAACTCATCACCTAACGGCGGCTCACGATTATTTGCCTTTCCTTATCTGGCAAAGTTTTAATTCGATTTCTCGGAATAAATAGCTGAAAATTTGTCAAAACGTCGTGCTTAGTAGATTGATTCATGAATCAACCTACTAAGTAGGTAGGCTTTAAAAATTATCAGATACCCCCCTTATCAAGGGGGGATTAAGGGGGGATCGACACCCCCCTTATCAAGGGGGATCCCCCCGCCTATCGGCACCCCCCTTATCAAGGGGGGCAGGGGGGATCGAACCTAAAACCCAACAGTTTTAAATAATTGGACTGGGTTTCGTCAAATCAATTCCTGTAAAATAGCTTCGATTTGTTGTTTTAGAGGAGGAATGTCATTTTCAACAATATCCCAAATAATCTCTAGATTGATACGAAAATATTCATGAATAGTTAAGTTTCTTAGATCGCTGGCATCTCGCCAAGGAACTTCGGGGTATCTTGCTTGAAATTCTTGAGAAGTTGCTCTAGCTGCTTCACCAATAATTTGTAAATGATAGACAATCCAAGTTTGAATTAATTCTTGTTGTTCAAACACGGTTTTTCCCTGTGGAGCATACTTTTCTACCCGCTCAATTGCTTCTAAAATATCCCGCAAGCGTTCGGTATCATCTCTCATAGTGGTATTGCTTCTTTAAGTACCCGCTCTCTGATTCTATCTTTAAGTCCCTGTTCGGTAACAATATCAACTTTGCAGCCTAACAAAGCTTCGAGTTCTCGAATTAACGGCAAAGGAAACCAGGGACTCCGACGTTCGCTACAATAATCAATTAATAAATCAATATCGCTTTTTTCGTCAGCTTCTCCCCGTGCGACAGAACCAAAGATTCGCACGTTATTTGCGCCGTGTTTAGCAGCAATAGCAATGATTTTTTCTCGTTTGTTTTTGAGTAATTCCTCAATTTTCATGATCTAAGTAGGTAGGCGTTAAAAGTTGTCAGACACCCCCCTTATCAAGGGGGGATTAAGGGGGGATCGGCACCCCCCTTATCAAGGGGGGATTAAGGGGGGATCGGCACCCCCCTTATCAAGGGGGGCAGGGGGGATCGGCACCCCCCTTATCAAGGGGGGATTAAGGGGGGATCGAACCTAAAATCCATTTTTAATTTAATTATAACCAGCTACTTACTGACAATTTTTAACACCTATCTACTTAACCATAGAACAGATTACACCTTGATTGTCTTTAATCGGGATGACAGGATTCGAACCTGCGGCCCCTTCGTCCCGAACGAAGTGCGCTACCAAGCTGCGCTACATCCCGAAAATTTTCAGCTAAATCATCATAGCATATTCGGCCTTGATTGGGTCGAGACTTGCTAGGATATTACAGATATAGGCAAAAATTATCGGAGTAGTTCAGGCGTGACGGTAAAACCAGAGTGGTTACGGGTAAAAGCACCGCAATGGCAGCGAGTCGGCAGTGTTAAGGAAGTTTTACGCGATTTAGGCTTAAATACCGTTTGTGAGGAGGCTTCCTGTCCCAATATCGGCGAATGTTTCCACGCGGGGACGGCTACCTTTTTAATTATGGGTCCTGCTTGCACTCGCGCCTGTCCTTACTGTGATATAGATTTTGAGAAAAAACCGCAACCTTTAGACTCCACGGAACCCCTGCGACTAGCGGCAGCAGTGCAACGTCTTGATCTTAATCATGTAGTGATCACTTCTGTCAATCGCGATGATTTGGCTGATGGTGGTGCTAGTCAATTTGTCCGTTGTATCGAGGAAATTCGCCGCATTTCCCCAAAAACCACCATCGAAGTGCTGATTCCCGATCTTTGCGGCAATTGGCAGGCTTTAGCTGCAATTCTTGCCGCTAAACCTGAAGTTTTAAACCACAATACCGAAACCGTTCCCCGTCTCTATCGTCGCGTGCGTCCCCAGGGTGATTACCAGCGTTCTCTAGAATTATTGCAGCGCGCTCGCGCCATTGTTCCCGCTACCTACACAAAATCGGGCATTATGGTGGGATTGGGGGAAACCGACGAGGAAGTGCGCCAAGTGATGCGCGATTTACGGGCCGTTGATTGTGATATTCTCACCATCGGGCAGTATCTGCAACCATCGTCAAAACATCTCGGTGTGCAGGAATTTATCACCCCCGAACAGTTCCAAGCTTGGCGCGAATACGGTGAGTCTCTGGGATTTTTACAAATTGTTGCGAGTCCCTTGACAAGAAGCTCTTATCATGCTGAACAAGTCAGGGCCTTAATGAATTTGTACCCGCGAGAGTCTTGAGATGGGGCAGCAATTGCTGAAAAGCTCGTCCTCGATGGCTAATTTTTCTTTTTAATTCGGGAGACATTTCCGCAAAGGTTAAAGCGTATTCGGGAACATAAAAAATCGGATCGTAACCAAAACCACCTTTACCCCTAGGACTGGTTAAAATTTCTCCCGTACAGATTCCTGTGGCGCTCAAGGCAATCTCACCATCGGGACGGGCGATCGCAATTACACAGACAAAACGGGCCGAGCGATCCTGATTATCTCCTAATTCTCTGACGAGGCGATCGATTCTTTCTCGATCATTTTCACCGTAGCGGGCCGAGTAAATCCCCGGGGCATTTCCTAACCCGGTTACTTCCAATCCCGAATCATCAGCGATCGACCATTCTCCCAATGTTAGGGCAATTTGAGCAGCTTTTAAATAGGCATTTTCAGCAAAAGTCGCCCCTGTTTCCTCTATCTCTAAATCATCGGGTTTTAACTGCAATTCTAGGTCAATATCAGTTAAGTATTCGCCTATCTCTGCTAATTTACCCGGGTTACTCGTGGCTAGAATTAATTTTTTCATCGAAAATAATCGGTTTGAAACCCCGGCCTAAAAGGACGGCTTGACGTTGAGAATATTTCACTATACACTAAAGCTACAGTGAAAACTTTTAACTCCCTGACTGCTTTGGATCGGACGGACATTTCCCCCTGATTATTGCGAGGATTAAAGTTAAGTAGGGAGGCACAATTATTTGTAGGATGGGTTAGCGGTAGCGTAACCCATGCGGGCGTTGGGTTTCATGCTTCAACCCAACCTACGTTCATCTTATATTTAATTCCACCCACCCACTTAAGAATGGGTTCCTTAAAATTCCCATTGACTGAAAGACTCAAAGACAAACATATCAAGGAAGTACAAATACATCCAAAATACTTGACTCGCTGGTTTGACAGCAATTGTCTTTATGAAGATGAAAAAATAGAAACATCTCTTGACTCCGAAAAAGCGATAGCTATGTTGTTAAGGAAGGCAGTAGTCAGGAGATTATTTTATTTATTCCCCCCACTTCCTAATTCCTAATTCCCACACCCTACACCCCACACCCCACACCCCACACCCCACACCCCACACCCCACTCCCTACACCCCACACCCTACACCCCACTCCCTACACCCCACACCCCACACCCCACTCCCTACACCCCACACCCCACACCCCACACCCTACACCCCACACCCTACACCCCAC
>NZ_JAPZQM010000329.1:0-1961 GCF_027530565.1 Microcystis sp. LE19-10.1B
TCCACCTAGGGCCATGAAGGCGCAGGGGAAGAGTAGTAAACCAGACCAACCGATGAAGACGAAACGGTCTCTTTTGAGCCAGTCATCGAGAGCATCAAACAGCCCTCTTTCTGGGGCGCGTCCGACAGCAATGGTCATGGGTATTTTTCCTCTTGCTTAACTGAAATCACGGGCAAGATTTCTTAACTTTTTTGAGTCTGGGATTACTCCCATTGTCTTATAAGATGGCGCGATCGATTGACTGGATTAGCTTGACTAAACTAGATGCGATCGCTAGTTAATCCTCACAAACTGTAAAAGATTAACGTTTCTTAAACTAGCACAAGCTAGACAATAATTTCGAGTTCGGTAAGACTTTGGTTCCTTGCGGTCTCTATCTACCTTTAACTATTATTAGCAAAAAATTACAAATCTATACAACTTGACTCATAATTGATTTTCTATACACACAAAAACTTTTTTGTCAATGAGTATTTATATTCATTTGTTTAATTGATCGCCACTCCCAATCCTCTAGGGGTTGCTCTAGCAATTGACAATCGAAGCATTCCTCGGCGGCGGTTTTCAGGGTAGCGATAATTGTCTCTAGGGTCAAATCTGGCGCTAAATTCAGCTTTTGAGGGGCAGCACTGGCGAAAACTTGCTCAAACAGCGAATTATCTTGCTCTAGCACCATCGAACCATGTTGGAGAACCGAGGAACCCCGTTGCAGTTGGGCGCTCCCAATAAATTTATTCCCCCAATTATCGACTAAATCCGCACCGGTAGCTGTACCGAAACAGTTAGCAGAATGGATATATCCCCGGCCGGCAGCACCGTAGGACAACTCCAGACCGATATTTTGCCAGCCTGTGATTAAAAATTGACAGATTTGCTGGTAAACTTCCCTAATATTCCCCTTCATCCCCGAATTTACCACCATATAGGTCAAATCCCCCTGATGTAGTACAGACCGTCCACCGGTAGGACGACGAACTAGGGAGATTTTTTGACCTTGCCAAGTCAAATCACGCCAAAAATCGGGATATTGCCGTTGATGATAGCCCAAGGAAATAGCCGGGGGCGACCATTGATAAAAACGCAGAGTCGGGGGATGATGACTGCAACGGTGTTGCTCTAGTAACCAAGAATCGATCGCCATTTGTCGCTCTGCCGATGAGATAATTGGAGGGATATAACGCCAAATTTTAGCTGCCACCAAAGGATTCTCGTAACATTTCATCATTATTATCTGCTACCGTCGCCACGAGAGTAATTGCTCGCGAAATCTCCCCAGCAGACAAATCGGCCACAGTGCGCTGAGAAATCACCACCACCTGATCATTCATAATGGCAAAATGAGATTCAAAGGTTTCGGCACAATTCATCGCTAATAACTTGCGGGTTAATCCCAATTCATCCTTAACGGGTAATTTCAGCACAGAAGACCACACCGTGAGAAAATCATCATCGCTTTCCCCAGTTAACTGTACAAATACCTCAACGCTACCATACTGAAACTTCCAAAGATAACCTTTTTCTGTATGTTGTACCATAGCAGTATCATTCTGCTGCAGAGTAGAAATAACCATTTCAATCATTTCTTGGTGACTGCTCGTACTAGCCAGAAATTCATCGGTCATTGACTCTATTGCGTCCGAAGTCGCTAAACTTTCTGTGGTCATAAAAATTCCCTAAACTCGATCGATCACAATCTTATCCCAAGAGAAAAGAAAAAAGTAACAAAACAGACATAGAAGAGGGGAGTGGGGAGCTTTTTTCCTGTGATTAGTAAACAGCAAACAGTAAACAGCGAAAAGACAGAGGCTTAACCATTCTCTATATAACTGAACTTCCCCCATACATATATACCACAATAGCTGAAAACCCTTATCCATCAATGGATGCACCCCCTTAACTTATCTTAATGTACCCATGTAATTTGTAACATTTCTTAATGGACAAGAATTCTCTCCATTTGC
>NZ_JAPZQM010000479.1:0-1222 GCF_027530565.1 Microcystis sp. LE19-10.1B
ATCGGGGGGAAAATTCCTGGACTTTTTCCCTGAAAATTAGGTAATTGGCCACCTCAAAACTGGTAAAACCCCACACCCCACACCCCACACCCCACACCCCACACCCTGCCACCACCGAAAAACTTTTTCAGCAGACCCTAAATACACTGCGCGAAGTAGTTAACGCCTTAGGTGGAACTGTCGAAATTATTGTCAAAATTCCCAACAAAGAACCTATAATTATTGGTGACTATTCAGAAACGAAGTGTAATTAACCACAGAGACACAGAGGACAGGGAGATTATTTGCCAATGTTATAATTTGTACTCAATAATAAATGTGTTCGCTTTTGGAACACAATATTTAAGATGGAATTAACGGGAAGACTCCATGAAAGCTATAAAGCAAAAATCTTAAATTGGTAAAAGTCTAATCCGAAAAATACGATCTGTCACTGACACAATTGCTCCCGTCTTTAATGCTTTTGTACAATCTCGTAAAACTATAGTTAAACGCTGATTAATTAGATTGTAGTTTTCATTGCCTAAACGGAATAGGATGACACTTGGTAAATTATCACCACTAATAGCGAGAAGTTGAGAAAAATCTAGATCGACAGTTAAAATTATCCGCTTTTCTCTTTTTGCTTTGGCAAGAATTTACTGATCAGATAAAGTTTGTAAGCCTTCATCTCGAAGATGAACGACATCATAACCTTGTTCTCTTAACCATGAGACTGTACGCAGATAAATCCCCATATCGGCTAGAAACTCTATCTCCATTGCTCGATTAATTCAAAATGATGAACTTGTTCTCTGGCTAACCAAGAAGCATATAATAAACATTGGTGAATATCTTCTCTTTCTAGGTCAGGGTATTCCTCTAATATTTCCTCTATCGGCTTTTCGTTAGCAAGTAGATTAAGAATTAAAGAAACAGGAATACGCATTCCTCGAATACAGGCTTGACCTGCCATAATTTTGGAGTTAAAAGTAATTCGGTCTAATTGTTTTAAGGTCATATAGTTTCCAGAAATATGAAGATGATACCTGTGGTAATTTTATTATAGCTAATTCTATAGTTGCGAGTGGAAGTGGGAAATTATAGTTATTTCAAATAAGAACGAGACACTAGGCGACACAATAAGTACGAATAATTTCATCAAGGGGTGTCCCCACAGGAGCATACATTCTTGCCCTCTTTAATGCACTAAAATCATGTTCGATATCATTTAAATCAGGAG
>NZ_JAPZQM010000746.1:0-2399 GCF_027530565.1 Microcystis sp. LE19-10.1B
ATGGGAGTGATCAGGGGGAAATTCAGGGACTTTTTCCCTGAAAATTAGGTAATTGACCCCCTCAAAATCGGTAAAACCCCACACCCCACACCCCACACCCTACACCCTGCCCCTAGGAAAAACTTTTTCAGCAGACCCTAAGTAGGGAGGCACAATTATTTGTAGGATGGGTTAGCGGTAGCGTAACATGAGCGGGCGTTGGGTTTCATGCTTCAACCCAACCTACGTTCATCTTATATTTAATTCCACCTACCTACTTAGACATTATTGAGGACAATTATTCGGCTCGACTACTCAAAGGGTTATTGAGATTGCTAGTGCCAGGACGTTTAACACTATGGGATTGTAGCAGCGAGATCGCCTGTTGGTACTGGGGATCATCCTTAGTTCCCACCAAAGAAGGATCATCGCGGAAGCGCAGCTGTTGTTCCTGGGTTAACTCGATCTGCACATCGGGTTTAATGCCTTTTTTGTAGATATTTTCGCCGTTGGGGGGATAATAACGGGCAATTGTCACCGCTAAACCGGAACCATCGGAGAGGGTGTGTACCGATTGGACGGTACTCTTGCCATAGGTCGATGTACCCACTAAAGTCGCCCGGCCATTTTCTTTCAGCGCCCCGGCGAGGATTTCGCTGGCGCTGGCGGAACCTTTATTCACCAAGACCACGAGGGGTAAATCGGTAATAGCGGTGTTATTGGCGATAAATTGGCGATCACCGCCCCGTCGATCGATGGTGCTAACGATTTTGCCCTGTTTCATCCACATGCGAGCGATATCGACACTAGCAAATAGTAAACCCCCGGGGTTGCCCCGCAGATCGAGAACATAGCCGGATACCTGTTGTTGACTTAATTCCTCGATCGCTTCTTTCATTTGTTCGGCTGCGTGGGAACTAAATTCATCCAGTTTAATATAACCAACTTTCACCCCACCTTCTTGTTTAAGGGTATAGCTAACCGAGGGGATTTCGATATCTACCCGGGTCAAAGTCACTTCAAATACACCTCGATCGGGACGGGCAAGCTGTAAACTAACGCTAGTACCCACTTCTCCCTGTAGGGCTTCCATTGCTTGTTCTAGGGTCATTAAAGCGGTGGGTTTGCCATTAATTCTGATCAGGCGATCGCCGCTTTTCACTCCCGCTTCCTTGGCGGGGGATTTTTTCACCGTATCGACAACGATCAGATCGCTAGTGCGTTTATCGAGGGCTAAACGTACCCCAATTCCCGATAATTCTCCGGAAGTTTGACTGGTGAGGACAGAAAATTCCCTAGGAGTTAAAAAACGGGTATAAGTATCACCCAATTCCTTTAAAGCTTCCCGAATTGCCGTGTAAGCTTGTTGGGGATTAGTATAATTTCTGCTTAACAATTCTTGACGTTTTTTTTGCCAATCGATTTGATGAAAACTACGATCTACAAATTCATTATTAACAATTTGCCAGACCTGGTCGATGACTGCTTTCGGGTTATCTTCTAAGGGTTTTTCCCCTTTGGCTGCGGGGGTGAGAACCATCAGGGAACTAACTGCTAGGGTAGCGATCGCACCTCCAGATAGGAGTTTCTGCACGGAAACGAACGAGGGACGCGACTGGTTCATAAAGACAAAGCCAAAATAAGATTGACGTTTAGATAAAGCCATTCAAAAAGCGGGAGCATTTTGCCTTCGAGGGAGGTGAGGAGCAGTGTTAACTACGACTTTCGTATAGATAGGGGAGTTCCTTGTCTGGCTCTAATATCCACTATAATTCTACTTCTAGAAAATCGAGTAATATCTGGCGATGAATTTTTCCTAAAGGACGAGTCTGATTAATCTTCTGGGAATAGTATTCCCCTTGAAGGATGGCAGCCGGGGGTAATAATGCTAAATCTTGCCCTTCCGTTTGCACTAATTTTTCTAATTCCAGGGTCAGGGGTACATGATAAAGATAACGAGAGAGATTATCATCGTTATAACAGCGAAAATGGCGTAAACTAGGAGCTTCGTAGTTAATTTCTTCTTTTAACTCTCGTTTTAACCCTATTTCTGGACTTTCACCCGCTTCTAAGTGACCACCAAATAAACCCCACACCCCCGGATAGAGAATCGTCGGGATGTCGTCGCGCAACTGCATTAAAAATCGACCGTCCTGTTCCAAAATCGCCAAAGCAACAAATATCATCAGTTATCAGTTATCAGTTATCAGTTATCAGGAGTCAGGAGTCAGGAGTCAGGAGACGGGAGACTATTTTATTTATTCTCCCCACACCCCACACCCCACACCCCACACCCCACACCCGTTACAGTAGAGCAGGAAGTCGCCTTCCCACCCCCTGCTTCAAAACCGGACTTACGACTTTCGCCGTATCCGGCTCCTGAGTAACTAGGCTACTGTCATTAGTAGAATAATAATGGG
>NZ_JAPZQM010000074.1:0-8805 GCF_027530565.1 Microcystis sp. LE19-10.1B
GGCTCTTCGGTTTGTGTTATGCAATGGACGGGGGTTATAAGGGATGGAACCCTTACATAGAAAGGCATTTAGCGATTTTTGTCAATTGTTTTTGCTCTAGAGCAAACTAATCAATTAAGTCTCTTACCAGATAAGGATTTAGTCGATTTATGCCCCCCTATCGAACCATACCAAGTAACGAAGAACCTTATATATTTTCTTCTAAGTAGGTAGGTGTTAAAAACTTTCAGATACCCCCCTTATTAAGGGTAGATCCCCCCGCCTATCGGCACCCCCCTTATCAAAGGGGGGATTAAGGGGGGATCCCCCCTTATCAAGGGGGGCAGGGGGGATCGAACCCCCCTTATCAAGGGGGGCAAAAGGCAAAAGGGAGAATAAATAATCGGTTTTTAATAACCAGATTTGGTATTATATATCTTTTTCTGCAAGATTGATAAAATTACAGAATTAATTAAGGTAAAAAGTATCTTTTTTAGCCGATTAAACGGTCAATTAAGCATTAAGATATACTTGAAAATTTTTATTAAAACTCAAAAATTATGACTGAAAATATCCCCACTATTGTGGTCATGCACGGCGACCAAACTGGAGAAGAACTATTACTAGAAGCCCTGAGAGTATTACAACCCTCGATAATTCGTCAACCGCTTAACTTTGCCGATTTTGATCTTAGTTTAGCCCAGCGTCGCCAGAGTAACAATCAAGTGGTTCATGAGGCTGCCGAAGCGACTCTCAAAACCGGATTAGCTCTCAAAGCTGCCACCATCACCCCAGAAATTAAAGGAGATGTGGGCAGTCCTAACGCTATTTTAAGAGAAGCAATGAATTCTCAGGTAATTCTCCGCATCGGTCGCCGTATCCCCGGTATTCGTCCGATTGGGGGCGTTTATTCTCCCATTGCCATTGTCCGCATGGCCGTTGACGATGCCTACGGGGCCAAAGAATGGCGAGAAACCACTGCCACCGGCGATGAAATTGCCTATCGCACCTCGCGCATTTCTAGGGCTACCAGTCGCGCTGTGGCCGAGTTTACCTTTCAACACGCCAAAAAAACCGGGGCGCGGGTATTTGGCGGCCCAAAATTCACCGTTAGTGCCACCTACGAAGGGATGTTTAAAGAGGAATTAGACGCGGCGGCCCGAAGACATCCGGAAGTGCGTTATCAACCCCTGTTAATTGACGCAACTTTTGCCCTACTTTTACAAACCGACGGCGAAGCTTTGGTGATTCCGGCACTTAATCGCGATGGCGATTTATTATCCGATTTTGTCTTGCAACTCTATGGCAGTATTGCCGGGGCCGAAAGTTTAGTTTTGGGATTTGATGAAGAGACCTTAGCGGTTAAAACTATTATGGCAGAAGCTCCCCACGGCACGGCCCCCGCTTTAGAGGGCAAAAATATCGCTAATCCCATGGCGATGATTTTAGCCTCGGCAGCTTTGTTAGGTTATATCGAAACTAACGAAGCGCGTAAAGCTTCCAGGGCAATTTATGAAAGTGTCTTTGAAACTATTCACGAGGGCAAAAAAACCCCCGATTTAGGGGGCCAAATGACCATGAGTGAGTTTACCGATGAGGTGATTCGTCGCGTGGTCAGTAAGTTAGAAGTTTGGTCGGCCTTGGGGTAAACGAACTCATCTGATTGCTCTCTTAAAGGAGTTTGAAGAAAGGGTAATCCCAAAAAATAAGAATTGTTGCAAAGGCCTTGCTTTTGTTTGTTTTGCGGAAAAATAAAAGCTACCTTTGAAGTGTACAATGGAGTCCCTTTACAGGATTAGGATAAGAACAATGAAACTACAAACTTTGACAAAAACTCTGACTATTGCTCTGATTGGTGTAGGAGCTGCCTTGACCTTACAATCACCGAGCCAAGCTCAAACCAGATTCGAGTGTCTTGTACCACTGACAGGCCCCTATGTAGGAGTTCCCACAACCGCTGCCCAAGTCGGACCTAATGAATATAAGCCCGTGATTCATTGGTTTTCTCGTTATTTCAGTGGTGCCGGTTATACTCCCATGCAACGTTGTCAAGAAGTGACCGGAAGATTCAATACCCTTTCCACTCGACCAGGCGGAATTGATATTATTACCACTGGCTATCTCAATGGTCTGCCGGTTATCTATTCCCCTAGTGATGGACGAGAACGGGCAAATAGCAGTAACCTATTATTCACCCTCAAGAGAGGCGAAAACGCAACCCAGAAAATCGCACAGCTATTTGACATCCGGGCGGGAGCCAGCAGCAGTCCTTTGTTTGAAAGCTCATCGGATTCTGCCACTGTCTATTTCAAAAAATTCCTAGAAAGCGTTCCCGTGGAAACAAATCCTGCCACCGGTTCGTCCTCTTCTCCGGCGCCTGGGACTTCTCCCGAACAACCCCCCCAAAAACCATCAGGCGGTTCTGTTTGGTAAACTTTTCTAGTTCTATAGATAAGGTAGGTTGGGTTGACGCAAGGAAACCCAACGCCCGCTGTTTGGTAAACTTTTCTAGTTTCTTAGAAGGAGCATAGTAATCAAGTGAGTCGGCCTATAAAAAGAATTTTGGCTGGTGCGGGCAGTTTATTATTGGGACTGTCCACACCTTTGCTTGCTGTCCAAAGCTATGCTCCTGCTCTGGAACCTAACCAGGCCAATGCCTATAGCTCTCAACAACTTTCGGAACAACAGCTGCGTCAGTTAGCCAGAGCAATTACCGTTAAAGTGTTATCAGAGCAAGGCTGGGGTTCGGGCATTTTAGTTGAAAAGCAGGGTTCTTCCTACAAAGTCCTCACGAATGACCATGTTTTAGGGCGGTATCGCTCTCGGGTTTGGCAAATACAAACCCCTGACGGCAAGATACATCGGGGTGAGTTGGTCAGAACAGTTCGCTTGAATAATTATGATTTAGGCTTAGTTTCTTTTCGCAGTAGCCAAGTTTATTCTATTGCTGATTTGGCTAATGTCGATGATCTCACTATCGGAGATGAAGTTTTCGCCGCCGGCTATCCCTTTGATTTTACCTTCACCGTTGGTAAAGTGTCGCTTTTGAGTGATAAATCCTTTTCGGGGGGCTACCAAATCGGCTACACCAATAAGATTAAAAATGGCATGAGTGGCGGACCGCTGCTGAATCGGCAAGGTAAAGTTATTGGCATTAACGGGATTCATGCTTATCCTCTCTGGGGTAAATCCTACGTTTTTGCTGATGGAACGGTGACTTCACCGGCACTGTGGGAACAAATGAGTCGATTAAGTTGGGCGATTCCTATTGGGACTTTTTTACAATCGGGGTCATCTTCTCCATCTGCTTCCAGTCGGCAACGGCCCGCAGTTTCACCCCCACCGCTTCCCACCCATAAAGAACCCACTTTCTGGGAAGATTTTCCTTCTCCATCCTCGTCAACCCCAAGAGAAAAGAATCCCGCTCCCACACCACTCTGGTAAATTCCACTCAACTGTATTTTTAAACCAGATGAGCAACAATTTCTTGAAAATTTCCGCCGCCCTAGTTAGTATAGCGGTGTTTGTGGTTTCTCCTCAGATTGCTAAGGCATCAACAACTGAGCAGATAGAAAAAATTGCTGAAAAGATTACCGTTTTAATCCCCTCAGAAGAAGAGGGGGCGAATGGGAAAATTACTTCTAATGGCTCTGGATCAATTATTGCCAAAGAAGGAAGAGTTTATACTGTTCTTACTGCCAGTCATGTGATCTGTAAAGATGCTAGAGATGCCTGCAAGTTCTATTACGATCAACTAAAAATTATTACCTGGGATGGTAAGAAATATCCGCTCGATTACAATAGCATCAAAAAATTACCCGGAGTAGATCTAGCCCTCGTGCAGTTTCAGAGCGACCAAAATTATCAGTTAGCGACCTTGGCTAACTATCAAGTAGCTGACGAACAATTTATTTTTGCTTCTGGATGGCCCGACCCGAAATTTATCGGCAAGCGGAAACGATTGTTCAATGTGGGGAAAGTGCTGCCCAAATACATTACACCCTTGCTGAAAATATTTCCCCCAGAGTTGGGGTATGAGATAGTTTATACCAGTGTCACTTATGGGGGCATGAGTGGCGGTCCAGTGTTGGATCTCAATGGACGAGTCATCGCGGTTCACGGACAAAATGAAGCCGAAAAAATCGAAAAGGTTCCCGTGCCAATTGGCTTTAGTCTCGCTATTCCCATCACTACTTTTTTGAAATTAGCACCCCAGTCTGGCATTCAAGGGCAGATAAATGTCGAAAATTCGCCCCCCAATGCCTTATCTTTGCAAGAAATTGGTGATGAATTATACAAGGCTTTTGAAGTTCCCAATAATAACGATACTAATCCCCTCAACTGGCTTAATCAAGGCAATAAAATGTGGCGGTTAGGACAATTAGCCCTCGCCTATGCCGCCTATGAAAAAGCCTTGCAACTCGATGCTCAACTCTATCAAGCTTGGTACGGGAAAGGTCTGGTCTTGACCTACTGGAAACGCCCCCAAGAGGCGCTGGCCGCCTACGAACAAGCTCTCAAAATTAATCCTAACTCCGATACCGCCAAAAAACTGCGCGACAAGCTCCAAGAATCTTTAGGGGGAAGAAATACACCTCCTGTAACTCCCTCACAGCCAACCACCTCGCCCACCGTGGAGCCTTCACCACAGCCCTCTAATCCAAGGAGACTATGGTGAAGTGAGCAGGGAAAATGCGGGTTAGCTAATAGTCGGTTGGACCAATTTAGCTAAGGATGCTTGAATTGCTCGTAGTTCTGCGGGGGGATTGCGGAGAAACTCTTCGTTACTGGCTAAAATCATCGCATTATAGGCCAGCACCGCCGCCAGCAATTTAGCTGGCACTACCTTGTCATCCCTGGTCAGTTTCTCTAAGCTGGCCAATAAGTCTTGAATAACATTTAATGGCGGTGCGCCGGGGGCTGAGTAAAGAGCGGCGGTGACAGCATTGATATTATTACCCGCCTGTGCATCCGTTGTTAAGATGCTCAGTAGCGATTGCTGAACGGCTGCGGGAATCGGGGTACCCGTGGGGGAGGTTAAATTATTATCAGCTAACAGAGTATTCAGAGAAGCAGCCGCCTGATTAACAGCGATTTGAGCCGGTTCTCCCCCCTGAAATCCCGTTACCGTCCTGGTGCCGGGGAAAGTTTGACCGGCAAAATCACCGGTGGAAAGAATTGCCCCAGTGGCATCGGATTGGTTGCCGGTTTGCGCCATAACGGGAGAGACTAGGGCATTGGTCAGCAAAACCGCCGCCACTAAGGAAACTTGCCAATTAGTCAACCATTTCATCAACATAGTCTTTATCCTCATTCAAAAAGCTAAATTAACAATCTAAAAACCGACTAACGGGGGAAAAAGTAATTGTAGCCGATACTCATGACGAAGCGAGCGCCGTCCCCAGCATTGCCCGTTAAATCAGCACCGGCAAGGTTAACCGTCAAGGGGACTTTCGGGAAAGGAATCAGGGAGATACCTGCGTTTAAATCTTGACCCGACCATTCGACAATGGCCGAGACCGGTTCAACAATTCTTAAACCAGCACTAGCAAAGACACCGAGGGAATTTACCCCATCTTCGATGGCTCCTTCCGAGCGAAAACGACCACCACCAACACCCAAAGAGAGCGTCAATTGACTAAAGGGTTCTTTCGTTGTTTCTGTGAACTGAAAAAATTTGCTCACCACCCCGTAGATACTGCTACCGGCATCTGTCCCACCCCAGTTAATAGCATTTTCAAATCCTAGGGCGACAGCAAAACCTTCTGGCAGAGAACGGTGAATTTTAAAGCTAAAACTACCCCGTCCAGCGTTATCACCAAAAAGGCTCAAAATCGCCATAGTTACATCCAAACCGACAATTTTCTGGGGTTCTCCTAAACCGACCCCTAGGGCTAACCCACCATCTGCTTGATTGGTAAAACGGGTTCTCGACTGGAAAGCGAAACCACCGAAAATCTGCCCAAGACTTGCTCCAAAACCGATGGGAGTAGAGATACTGGCACCAGGGGCAACCACAACTTCCGCCAGTTTCGCAGAAAGGGTTTGCGGTTCCTCAATCAGAAACTCTTGACGTAAACGCTGCAATTCGGGAGAAACATTGGTATCAACGGGGGTAGATGCCTGTGCTTGCCATTTTTCGACTTCTGGCGAGTTATTAACTCCTACTGGTAAAAGCTGACTCGCTTGCGTTGTCCCTAGATTCGCCTTCCATTCTTCTAGGGTTGAAATTGTCCTGGTCTTTTCTGTTGCTAAAGTATCGAGGGAAGATTTCCCTAGTTTATTTTCTAAGGATGAGGGCAGATTACTATCGGCTAATCCCTCTGTTGTCGAGAAGGAATTGGTTGTCAGAACTCTTTCTGTCCTCTCTAATTCTACGGGGGAATTAATGATAATTTTTTCCTGGGATACCCGAATAGAAGCAGCGTCAATGTCTAAGGGGGAAGGAAGGGCCTTCACCCCATCGCAAAGTATGGCCGTCCCCAAACAGGAGGCAATGAAAATTCCCCCAGAAAATATCTGTCTCATTTGGCTGTTTCTTTTGGCTTTTTTTAACAACACTTCCAGCTTTCCTCACAGACGAAGTTAATTTGCAAAAATTGTAACTGATTTATGCTTAGATAGCAAGTCATCAAAGTTGTCCGTTAAGTACCTAGGCAAAATTAATTACACATATCTAACCCCCCCTTTGCCTCTTGCCTCTTGCCTTTCTTCACTAAGAAATTTATTTTGCACGACTACTTATCAATCATGGAATCCCCCGGCTCTCCTCGACTTTGTATGATAGGGCGTTGGGTTTCATGCTTCCACCGTTCGGCTGAGCTCACGGCCGAAGCCCAATCTACGTTCATCTTATATTTAATTCCACCCACCCACTTAGCAAGTTATTAAACCTGTTCGTTATCAATCATGGAATCCCCTAGTGCGCCTAAATGAAGTGTAAAAAATTTACCACCTCTATTCTTGGCTTCGATGGTTGTGCTGCGTCTCTGTTCACGAATCAAATAGGCGGATTATATTGCTAGAACTAAAAAAAGCGGGTTGAACCCCGCTTGTAATCAAAAACTAAGCCAACTTAAAGGCATCTCGCCAACACCAGCGCAACAGGGTAAAAGCTATCAAACCTTTAACCACTTCTAGACACCAGTAACCAATCTGCAAAGACATCATTTCTCCCGACATTCCCGACGCGGCAACGGGAGCCAGTAAACCCATAGCACTCAGATTGGGAGTGAGAAAATAGGTGTAAATTAGGGTGATTACTAAGAGAACACCAGCGAATAGAAGCGATCGATGTTCGGGGAGATGGATTAAGGTATGATAGCGGTGGAAGACAACAAAGCTACACAGCACAATCGCCGCACAAACTAATTCCAGATGGTTAAAAATGCCAAATAGCAAGTAACCAGCACTGGCAAAGCCATTTTGTGTCATCATGCCAGCTACGGATAAGCTGGGGAGAATGATTAAATCGATGACGAAACTGGCACTTAACCAGAAACCGAGAACAACCATCGCTAAGGTTGTCCAATTAAACCAAGACCAATAACGCTCAACAAAAGTTTTCATTAGGCTTGCTCCTCCTTGCCTTTATAATTTAATTGTAAAGAGCGTTCGCCAAAATTATGGCCAGTTTTTTGGTAATTCTTAGCAATTCTTATCAATTCTGAGGAGAGCAACCAAACAATACCGCTCTTAAGTAGGTGGGTGGAATTAAATATAAGATGAACGTAGGTTGGGTTGAAGCATGAAACCCAACGCCCCGATGGGTTACGCTACCGCTAACCCATCCTACAAATAATTGTGCCTCCCTACTTATCTCTAGATTTGGCTACCCGCTCGGGGCGGAATTGTAAAGATTTATCAACAAGTGTTTATAAAAACCTTTAAATATTGACCAAGCTAACGATTCTAGACTTACCCTAAAACAATAACTGACTATCTACGGGTTTACTGTTATGGATAAGGATTTTCGTAACTATCGCATGGTTTGCACCCTCACCTTCGGAGATATTTACGGACAAATAATCGTCTGGTTAATCGTTATTTTTCTTACTCTGGCTTCCACTCTAGCTCTTTGGAGTAGCACTAGACAAATTTTCGCCCTCGCTACCGTGGGGTTAGTCGTCGTCCTCTCTTTGCCTTTTTTACTCTTTGCTTTCGTTACTACCCTCCTTAATCATATTGAATTCGTTCCCATCGAAACGGAAACCAACATTCGTCGTGGTCCTGTACCCGGAGTTAGCGGCAGCCGTGTACCCGCAGCTGGCTAAATCCGACCAAATCCCCAATAAATAGGGCTTGCTGAAAAAGTTTTTCCTGGGGGCAGGGTGTGGGGTGTGGGGTGTGGGGTGTGGGGTTTTATCGATTTTCAGGTGGTCAACTACCTAATTTTCAGGGAAAAAGTCCCGGAATTTTCCCCCCAATCACTCCAATGGTCGGCACTTTTTGAGGGAAAAAAAGTCTAAAAACCTTATCCAACAAGGTTTTTAGATTTATTCAGCAAACCCTAAATAATCTAGAGACGTTATCAGCAACGTCTCTAGTAGTTTTTGCCCTTGTTTACGTCGGGGTTTCTCGTTCTAGATTTTTGTAAATTTTTGTAAATTTAACTTGTTTTAAAACACTTTGTCTGGTAGCGATTATCCAAAGAAAAATAGATGAAAGAGGCAAATCGTCAAGAGAATCAGCAATTCCAAATTCAAACGGTAGTGTAGGATACAGAATTGATTTCGCTTCTGTCCCTCAAAATAGAGTGAACGAGTTGCCCATTGGGTTTTGCAGGAATGGAAGTCCAAGATTTGAGTTTTATAGGGATGCTGAGCT
>NZ_JAPZQM010000106.1:0-6214 GCF_027530565.1 Microcystis sp. LE19-10.1B
CCTTGTTTTTTGTACCAAGCGATGTACTACAAGAAGGATAATGCAAGGTTTTTGAAAGTCCCAATCCTATTTTCTTGCACTAACATCGGACTTTAACAGGTCAAAAGCTTTATTTTAAAAGGGTTTTACCATTATTCAGCAAGCCCTACCTACTTAGGATCAGCTGAATAAATCTAAAAACCTTGTTGGATAGGACTTTTAGACTTTTTTCCCCTCAAAAAGTGCCAGCCATTGCGGGGATCGGGGGGAAAATTCAGGTGCTTTTTCCCTGAAAATTAGGTAATTGACCACCTGAAAATGGGTAAAACCCCACACCCCACACCCCACACCCCACACCCCGCCCCCAGGAAAAACATTTTCAGCAGACCCTACTTAGGATCAGCCCGTTCAAAGTGGTGCAAAAGACAAAAAAGCCAGCCGGATTTGTCCCCGCATCGGGGTGAGGAATTAACCAGGGAGAAAATCGCCCCACCACTAACCGCTAAACCGTCTTACTTTTGCCAGTTTTACTGCCTGGGGAAGTAGTTTTTTTAGTGGTGGTAGAAGTAGTTTTCTTGGTAGTGGTTTTCTTGGCAGTGGTTGTCTTGGCCGCTAGGGCGACTAAAGCTTGTTCTAGGGTGAGGGTTTCGGCGGTTTCTCCTTCGGGAATCTTGGCGTTGGTCTTACCGTGCTTGATATAAACTCCGTAGGGTCCCTCGTACAATCCCACCAATTCCCCATCGTCGGGATGTTTACCCAATTCTTTTAAGGGTGGTTTGGTAGAACCGCGGGCGCTGCGAGTTTTTTTCGGTTCGGCTAATAAGGCCAAAGCTCGATCGAGGGTTATGGTTAAGACATCATCGCCGGCTTTCAGGGAACGATATTCTTTTTCCTTACCCTGTTCCTGAACCACATAGGGGCCGAAACGCCCTAAACTGGCTTTAATTTTGCCTCCGGTGAGGGGATGGGTTCCCAGCAGTCGCGGCAGTGCTAATAAACCCACCGCTTGTTCGAGGGTGATGTCCTCGGGTTTGACTCCTTTGGGTAAGGAGGCGCGTTTCGGTTTGGGATTGTCATCGCTGATATCTCCTAACTGGACGTAGGGACCGTAACTACCCACCAGCAGATAAATCGGCTCTCCGGTGTCGGGATGAAGACCTAATTTATCCGGACCTTCGGTTTTTTGTCGCAGCAGGGTTTCTACCTGTTCGGGGTTCAGATCCGCCGGGGTTAAATCGGCCGGGATGGAAGCGGTGAGGATTTCATCCCCCCGGGGGACTTCCAGATAGGGTCCGTATTTGCCGATCTTGATAGTTGCCTGTAAATCCTCTAAAATCACCGATTTGGCGGTGCTAGAGTTAATTTGACTCTCGCGCTCTTTTACTTGGCTTTCTAGCCCCTTTTCGCCGCGATAGAAGCGATCGAGATAGGGCAACCATTGGGCGGAACCGGTGGCGATATCGTCGAGGGTTTCCTCCATTTTCGAGGTAAATTTGGGATCTACCAGGTCGGGGAAATGATTTTCTAACAAACTAACCACGGCAAAAGCGGTGAAGGTGGGAATCAAGGTTTTATTCCGCATTTGGGCATAACCGCGATCGATAATTGTGCCGAGAATGGTGGCGTAGGTGCTGGGTCGCCCGATTCCTTCACTTTCGAGGGTTTTTACCAGGGAGGCTTCGCTATAACGGGCGGGGGGTTGGGTATCGTGGCTAATGGCTTCTAGTTGGCGACAATTGGGGGTGTCACCGACGTTGAGGGCGGGTAAGATTATTTCTTGGTCGTCGATGGCGGCTTCGGGATCGTCGGAACCTTCCACATAGGCGCGGAAAAAGCCGGGGAAGTCGATTCTTTTGCCAGAGGAGCGAAATCCGGCATTTTCTACCTGAATATTGACGGCGATCTGGGTAATGCGGGCATCGGCCATCTGTGAGGCGACGGTACGTTTCCAGATTAAATCATAGAGGGCGAATTCTAGTCCGCTCAGGCCGGTTTCCCGGGGCAGGCGAAAGCTACTACCGGCGGGCCGGATGGCTTCGTGTGCTTCCTGTGCGCCTTTGCTTTTGGTGGTGTACTGCCGGGGTTGGGGACTGAGGTAATTTTTTCCGTACATTTGTTCTACACAATTGCGGGCGGCGGTGATAGCCTGATCGGAAAGATGGACGGAATCGGTCCGCATATAGGTGATGTAGCCCTGTTCGTAGAGATTTTGGGCGATTCGCATGGTGTCGCGGGCGGATATGCCCAGTTTCCGGTTAGCCTCTTGCTGTAGGGTGGAGGTGGTGAAGGGGGGGGAAGGTTTGCGAGTGGTGGGTTTTTCTTCGGTGTGGCTAACGCGCCAGATTTTGTCTTCGATGCGTTCTTTTAAGGCGGCGGCGGTGGCTTGATCCAAAAGTGTCACCTGGCGACCGGGGAGCAGTCTGCCGGTTTCGGCATCGAAATCGCTCCCATTTGCCACTTTTTGACCGTTTAAGGTGACTAATTTCGACTCGAATTGATTTTTGTCTTTTTCGAGGGTGGCTTTCAGATCCCAATAATTGGCGGTTTTAAAGGCTCGTCGTTCTCGTTCGCGCTGCACGAGCAGACGTACCGCCACGGATTGCACCCGGCCGGCGGATAACCCTTTGGAGATTTTTTTCCAGAGTAGGGGGGAGAGGGTATAACCGTAGAGGCGATCGAGTATGCGGCGGGTTTCTTGGGCGTGAACTAAATTTTCGTCGATGGAGCGACAATTTTTGAGGGCGGCTTGGATTGCTTCTTTGGTGATTTCGTGAAATACCATCCTTTTGGTGGGTATTTTCGGGTTGAGTACCTGCAAGAGATGCCAACTGATGCTTTCGCCTTCCCGATCTTCGTCGGTGGCGAGGATCAGTTCGCTGGCCCCTTTGAGGGCTTCTTTTAATTCTTTGACGACTTTACTTTTGGTTTTGGGGACGACGTAGAGGGGGTCGAAATCGTTCTCCACATCCACGCCTAAATTGGCCCAGGATTTGTCTTTGTGGGCGGGGGGAATTTCTTCGGCGGAGGCGGGCAGATCGCGGATGTGGCCCATGGAGGCTTGGACTCGATAGCCGCTAGGCAGATAATTGCTGATCGTCCGAGCTTTGGTGGGGGATTCGACAATAACCAGGGTTGACATAGGAATTGATCACGAGGGCATGGCCACAGCGACTGTTTTAGTTAGACTGACCATCTTTGTTTGATGATGGGCAAAAGTTACTATTTATCTTGACCGGCTTGATTCGGGTCAAAATCCACTTACTACGATAATAGAGATTAAAGCTGGTCTTTTGTCACTAACTTCTTAACAAAACTTAATATTTTTCTGGAGCAGGGAGATGGGAGCAGGGAGATGGGAGCAGGGAGAAGGGAGAAAAAAGCTGACTCGGAGAATACTGACTCCTAACCCAATGTTCGCCAAAGATAAGCAAAAATTATTTATTGACTCCAAAAACTTGAGAATATTTAAATTAACATTCCGCAATATTTACAAATTCTTAAAAATTAATTGAGAAAGATTTTTATTTAACAACGATGTTACAATGGTTACAGCGATTTTACTGAATTTCATAATGGGATATTCTGTGCTTTTTTAGGCAGCAATGGTTGAAACCCTCACCAAACCTAGAAGGTTATCCTAATTAGGGTTTGCTGAATAAATCTAAAAACCTTGTTGGATAAGACTTTTGGACTTTTTTCCCCTCAAAAAGTGCCAGCCATTGCGGGGATAGGGGGGAAAATTCAGGTACTTTTTCCCTGAAAATTAGGTAGTTGACCACCTGAAAATCGATCAAACCCCTTTCATCTGTGGTGGTGAAAATTTTTTCATCAGGACTGACGCCTGACGACCAACGCCTGACGACCGACTCCTAACCCCACCAACCAACTTTTTGCCGCAAACCCTAGTTATGTCTGATTTACGTCAATATGCTCCGGCAACAGAACGCAATCGTCAGCCGATTTTAGAAGTTCTCAGCCAATTTTTACCGAAGACTGGGAATATCCTAGAAATATCTAGCGGCACGGGTGAACACGCTGTTTTTTTTGCTCCTCGTCTTGCTCCTTGTCGTTGGATTCCCTCGGATTGTAACCCTCTGGCTCTAGATAGTATTCGCAGTTGGTGCGATTATTGTCCTAGTTCTAATCTCGATCGCCCCCTATTTATCGATGTTCATCAGTCAGTTTGGGCGGTAGAGACGGAAAATATCGTTATTAATGCGATTGTTAATATTAACATGATTCATATCGCCCCTTGGTCCGCTTGTTTAGCGTTAATGGCAGGAGCGAGTCGCATTCTCAGTCCGGGGGGAATTCTCTATCTTTATGGTCCCTATAAACGACAGGGAAAACATACTTCTCCTAGTAATGAAAGCTTTGATTTTTCTCTCCGTTCTCAAAACTCTACTTGGGGAGTTAGGAATTTAGAAGATGTGGTGCAAGCAGCGAGCGATCGAGGTTTACAATTGTTAGAAGTAATTCCTATGCCAGCTAATAATCTCTCGGTTTTATTTGCCTTAACATAGCAATTATCAGTGAACAGTAATCGGTAATCAGCTTCTAAAGGCAAAAGGCAAAAGGCAAAAGGCAAAAAAAAGAATCTGGCAATTCTCCTACCTAAAAAGAAGGTTATAAACTAAGTACATCAAAGCTTTTAGCTTAACCAATTAAGTAGGGAGGCACAATTATTTGTAGGATGGGTTAGCGGTAGCGTAACATAATCGGGCGTTGGGTTTCATGCTTCAACCCAACCTACGTTCTGATCACTGAAAAAAGCTCCCCACTTCCCACTGATAACTGATAACTGATAACTGATAACTTATTTCCAACCAGCGCGATTCATTACCTGTACCGCTTTGGCTAAATTAGGACCATAATTAGCCACGCTAACTGTATCTTCTTTCCCGCGTCCGAGTTTTGCTAGGAAAGGGTCTAAAGCAACCCCTGGAACGACGGGATATTCTCGATTACCCTTAGCAAAAAAGTTCTGTGCTTCATTGCTAGAAAGATATTCTAAAAATTTAATGGCCGATTCTCGATTGGGGGCAGTTTTAATTAAACCACCACCGCTAATATTAACGTGAGTGCCGCGGCCTGCTTGGTCGGGGAAAATTACGCCTACTTGGTCATAAATTGCCCGTTTAGCCGGGTCTTTTTCTTCGGCATACCCCGCTAAGTAATAGGTGTTAGCTAGGGCTAAATCGGCAATTCCTGCGGCTACAGCTTCGATTTGTGCCTTATCATTACCCTGGGGTGAACGGGCAAAATTAGCCACTAATCCCCGACACCATTTTTCTGCGGCTGCTTCTCCTTGGATGTCGATTAACCAAGCGGTAAAAGATTGACTATAGATGTTACTAGACGACCGAGTGACGACTTTTCCTTTCCATTTGGGATTGGTTAAATCTGCATAGGAATCGATTTCTCTGGGGTTAACTCTGTCTTTGTTATACATGATTACCCGCAAGCGTTTACTAAACCCGAACCAGTGACCTTTGGGGTGACGCAAATTAGCGGGAATTCTTTGGGTGAGAATGCGGGAATTGACCGGGGCAAAAATTCCCTGTTGGTCGGCCCGCCATAATCTCCCGGCATCTACCGTCAGGAGTATATCAGCAGGACTATTGCTGCCTTCGCTTTTAATCCGTTCGATTAATGGATCCGCTTCCCCTTCCACGAGGTTAATTTTTATTCCCGTTTGTCGGGTGAAGTTGTCATACAATCGTCGGTCGGTGTTGTAGTGACGGGAGGAATAGAGGTTTAATTGTTTAGTTTGGGCGGAAACTTCGTTTATTTTCCCTAATTGACCCACTGCTAACGCTAAGGTGGCTGTTCCCGCGCCTAGAAAGACTCTCCGAGTTATTTTATCGTTCATTGCTCGATTCTTGGTAAAGTTGTCTTTTCCTATTGTACAGCTATTGAGAATAATTCTTATCTGCGGGAGAAATTATTTGTCGAACTAGGGCGGTAAATGGGGAAAAATCGGGCGAAAATCAGGTTTTTTTGTTTTGATGGGGCTAATAAATCCTCGAATCTATCGCTAGTTAAGTTCAATAAGCCCGAGATGTTACCCTAAGCTCGATCGAGGGTATTGTGGATTGACATCCTCGCCGCCGTAAAACGGACGGCGATTCCCAAACCTCACGATTTAGGTTTCTGCTTCTTTCCCTTGCGGGGTTCCGCACCTGCCTTAACAGATTTACTCTGTTCTGGTCTTATGGTCGCTCTACAGACTGAC
>NZ_JAPZQM010000028.1:0-12425 GCF_027530565.1 Microcystis sp. LE19-10.1B
GAACCCTTATAGAGAAAGGCATTTAGCGATTTTTGTCAATTGTTTTTGCTCTAGAGCGAACTAATCAATTAAGTCTCTTGCCAGATAAGGATTTAGTCGATTTATGCCCCCTATCGAACCATACCAAGTAACGAAGAACCAAAATTATGCAATAGGTCTAATGTATCCGACTTATCTGAGAAATCCCTACACACTTCTTAACAAAAAAAATGAGAAATCCCTACACACTTCTTAACAAAAAAAATCGAAATTAGGTATTGACAACAACAAAACAAGGTGTTATCTTTAAAATTGCGGAAGTGATGAAGGCAGAAAAACAAAATGGATTTCTGGATCCTCCATGATTTCAGCACTGTACACCTTCTATGAAAACAACAAAAAGGTCTATTACCATGGCAGTTGAAAAAACTAACTCTTCCTCTAGCTTGGCTGAAGTTATTGATCGTATCCTTGACAAAGGTATCGTTATTGATGCCTGGGCTCGCGTCTCTCTGGTGGGAATCGAATTATTAGCGATTGAAGCTCGTGTAGTTATCGCTTCGGTTGAAACCTACCTCAAATATGCTGAAGCCGTTGGTCTGACTCAATCTGCGGCGGTTCCTGCTTAAGGACTGAACCCAGATTCTCCCATCGGCTGAGTTAAAACCCTAGTGGTTTTTCCAGATTCTCGGCTTTTCTTTAATCCCTGTTGAGTTTAGTTACCCCTGTCTTGGGGCGCAATAGTCTATAATTTATAGGGTCGGCACGGCAACGGATAGCGAAGACAAAGCTAGACGCAGACAAATTGTTTTTGTAACCGTGATTTTGTCCCTTGTAGCTAGGTTTACCCCCAATCACCAGAGTGTGAGACTCACTATTTTTCGGAATAGAAAGCAATTATTTGGGTAGGAAGCTGCGCCCCTTGGTCTTGGGTAGTTCGCCATCTCAACTTTTGGATCAGCGCTGTACACTCTCTATACAAACAAAAAGGTCTACTACCATGGCAGTTGAAAAAACTAACTCTTCCTCTAGCTTGGCTGAAGTTATCGATCGTATCCTTGACAAAGGTATCGTTATTGATGCTTGGGCTCGCGTATCTCTCGTCGGAATCGAATTATTAGCGATTGAAGCTCGTGTAGTTATCGCTTCTGTTGAAACCTACCTCAAATATGCTGAAGCAGTTGGTCTGACCCAATCTGCGGCGGTTCCTGCTTAAGGATTGCTCCCAGATTCTCCCATCTTCTCAGTTAAAACCCGACCGGGTTTTGCAGGTTCTTGGGTTTTCTTTAATTTCTATTGAGTTCAGTTACCCCTCTCTTGGGGCGCAATAGTCTATGTTAATAGGGTTGGCACGGCAACGGATAGCTAGAACAAAGCTAGACTCAGACAAATTATTTTTGTGACCGTGATTTTGACCCTTGTAGCTAGGTTTACCGCCTATCGCCAGAATGTGAGCCTCTCTATTTTTCGCAATAGCGCAATGGAAAGCCATTCTTTAGGTAGTGAGGCCACGCCCCTTGAGATGGGGTAGCTCCCTATCTCAACTTTTGGATCAGCACTGTACACTCTCTATACAACTAACAAAAAGGTCTATTACCATGGCAGTCGAAAAAACCAACTCTTCCTCTAGCTTAGCTGAAGTTATTGATCGCATCCTTGACAAAGGTATCGTTATTGATGCTTGGGCTCGCGTATCTCTCGTCGGAATCGAATTATTAGCAATTGAAGCTCGTGTAGTCATCGCTTCGGTTGAAACCTACCTCAAATATGCTGAAGCAGTTGGTCTGACTCAATCGGCGGCGGTTCCTGCTTAGGGATTGATCCCAGATTCTCCTATCTGCTCAGTTAAAACCCGACCAGGTTTTCTAGATTCTCGGCTTTTCTTTAATCCCTATTGAGTTTAGTTACCCCTCTCTTGGGGCGCAATAGTCTATAATTGATAGGGTAGTTCACTATCTCAACTTTGGGGTGATAAGAAAAGTCGGACTCTACTGTCTCTCCCCCCAGTCCCCGTGAAGGTTTTCCTAGCGGGTGATTGGGTCTAATCCATTCCATAGTATTTAGTAATTGAGGACAACCCCATGCCTGCTCTCATGGAACAGTTCCGCCAGGAGCGTTTATCGATTGCTGGAGAGGTAGCTAAACTCTCGCAAGAAGTCCAAGCTTTTTTGTCGGATGTTAAAACTGAAAGACAAAAACAAGCGCAAGAACAGGCAACTGCCTTGCGTCAGTCTTTCCAAAAAGTTCAACAGGAAAGCCACTTGTTTTTAACAGCTACCCAAAAACAGCGTTTAGCTCAAGCGGAAAAGCAAAAAGAGGATTTACGTCAATTTCAAGAACAACGTTTAGCGGCAGCGAAACAGCTAGACAACGACTTACGGCAACAGCGTCTAGATCGAGCCAAACAGCTAAAGGACGATTTAAGTCAATTCCAAGAACAACGTTTAGCTGAAGCGAAACAGTTGGCAAACGACTTACGTCAACAGCATCTAGATCGAGCTAAACAGCTGAAAGAGGATTTAAGTCAATTCCAAGAACAGCGTTTAGCGGCAGCGAAACAGCTAGAGGACGACTTACGCCAACTTCATCTAGATCGAGCTAAACAGGTGAAGGATGATTTGAGTCAATTTCAAGAACGACGTTTAGCGGAAGCGAAACAGCTAAAAGACGATTTGCGTCAATTTCGTCAAGAGTTGTCTATCTACGTTTTTGGCAAATAAATCTCTAGGTTAATTACAACCCACTTAAGCCTAGGGCTAGAGTAAAAACCCTCTAGTCCCTTTTCCTGGCTAAACTAGAGGACTATCTGAAAATACAACAATAAGCCTTTGGTTTTAAACCTAGCCAGTCCTGCCTTTTCAAGTTTCTAGACTCAACGTAGGATTGGTGGGTTCCTCTTCAGGCTGCTCTAGGGCTCTGGTAAATTAAGAAGTATTATAAAACTTCACTTAGTTTATAGCTAATGTTGTCATTATTAGTCTTTTATTGACAAAGGAGGTAAGGGAAAAGGACTGCATCTGGGCTTGTCATTGTTTAAGTCTTGAAAAGTAATCTAGACAAGAATTTTATTCCCTTGACTAATGAATATCCTGAAATACCTTCAGAATCAAGGTTCTAGATCTAATTGATGACAGTTCCTAATTTTTTGTGATATTATTATGAGGTAAGCCTTAAAAGCCAAAGACGATTAAACTTGCCGTAAAATTCGGGTAACACAAGCGTCCTCGCCTACTCGGTTATTAAGGGGAAACCTGAACCAGCAGTTGTTAGCTCAAGAATACCCGTACGCTTCAGGCGGGGATTATCAATGGTATTTACTAGATTTCAACTATGACAGTTACTGAAACTCAAACAAGAAGAGCCGTCCTCAGCCTCCGCCCCGGTCAATTTGTTGTTACGCCTTCGATTGATCAAATTGCCACCCGCGCCTTACGTTATCTAAACTCTGGTTTTTCCATTCATCTATGTGGCCCAGCAGGAACGGGAAAAACCACCTTGGCAATGCACTTGGCCAATTGTTTAGCCAGACCTGTGATGCTAATCTTTGGCGATGATGACTTTACCAGTTCCGATTTAATTGGTAGTCAGTCTGGCTACACCCATAAAAAACTGATGGATAACTATATCCACAGCGTTCTCAAAGTTGAAGACGAGCTAAAACACAATTGGGTGGATTCTCGCTTAACAATGGCCTGTCGCGAGGGGTTTACCCTAGTTTATGATGAGTTCAATCGTTCTCGACCTGAGGTCAACAACGTTTTACTCTCTGCCTTGGAAGAAAAAATTCTCACCCTGCCGCCCACTAGCCATCAACCCGATTACCTACAAGTCAATTCTCAGTTTCGGGCAATTTTCACCTCCAACCCAGAAGAATACTGTGGGGTTCATGCCACCCAAGATGCTTTAATGGATCGGTTGGTAACTATCAATATGCCTGAACCAGACCAACTAACTCAGACAGAAATTCTTGCTCAAAAAACGGGGATTGGTCGAGAAGATGCTTTATTTATTGTCAACCTCGTCAAAACCTTTCGTGTGAAAACTGCGACTGAAAAAACGTCGGGTTTGCGCTCCTGTTTAATGATTGCTAAAGTCTGCGCCTCTCACGATATTGCGGCCAACTCCGCTGACTCGGACTTCCGTGATATCTGCGCCGATGTTCTTTTGTCACGCACAAATTTATCTGTTGATAAGTCAAGAGCGATTTTATGGGAAATCCTCGAGGACAATCCGTTAGAATCCTTATCCTTTCTAGAGGAAGAGGAGCCTTCCGATGCCCAAGCGTCAACTCCTGAGCCTTCGACAGGAAATCAGTCGTTAAAAGCCATTCAATCTTTACTGCGAGGCAACTTGCCCCAGCGAAAAGACTAATTTTATACTCTTATTGAGTGAAACCAACCGTGACTTCTTCCACTTTTGCTGGCTCGCTCAAAAACCAGTCAAACAACTCCCTAAAAACAGCAACTCAAGGTTCGAGTTTAGCGGATATACTCGAACGAGTTTTAGATAAAGGAATTGTGATTGCCGGCGATATTTCCGTTTCGATCGCCTCCACTGAACTTATAAATATCCGCATTCGTTTGTTAATTGCCTCTGTTGATAAAGCCAGGGAAATGGGGATCAACTGGTGGGAAGGAGACCCCTACCTCCATAGCCAATCCCAAGCTTTACTAGCAGAAAATCGGGAACTTTCGCTCCGACTCCAAACCCTGGAAACTGAGCTTGAAACCCTAAAATCCTTAAGCCAATTGAGTGCAATAGAGAGCCATGATACCAGTCCGAACGATGAAGCACATTCCTCAGATGCGTGAAATTCCTCACCTGAATCCTCAAAGGTTAGGAAATTTACACGAGACGATTGCCCCCCTGGATAAGGCCAGGGAAACTGCGATTAACAGCTTGCAAGGTTATCCCTACCTCCCTAGCCAAGGCCAAGCTTTATTCGCAGAAAACCTGGAACTTTCACGCCGACTTCAAACCTTAAAATCCTTAACCAAATGGAGTGTAGTGGAGAGACGTGATGGCAGTCCCAACGATCAATCACATTCCTCATATATATTGAAATTCCTCAATTGAATCCTCAAACGGTCAAGAAGTTTACAGCAGTTAACGATTGCCTCTGTTGATAGAGCAAGGGAGATGGCAATTAATGGGTGGGCAAGCGACTCCTATCTCTATAGCCAATCCCAAGCCTTATTAACAGAAACCCCGGCAGCTAAACTTTAAGCCTTAAAATCCCTACCCTAATCGGGGGCAATCGAGGGCCATGATACCAGTTAAAATAATCAAGCACATTCCTCCTGTCGGAGAAATTCGTCCCTGGAATCTTCACAGGGCAGGGGAAGGTTGAAATTGTTTAATTACATCATTTTTTCCCTCAGATAAAATTTCTTGGCCAAGCCTCCCACTAGAGACTCACCGTCAAAAACTGCTCATTTACCAACTCCAACCATGACACTTGCTTGCACACCTTACGATTCTGATAATCAAGCCTTGCTGACCCGTCCAGAAAGTAATAGCCAAGCTGGTTTAGCCCCTTTACTGTTAACTGTCGTGGAACTGGTACGCCAATTGCTCGAAGCCCAAATCATTCGCCGGATGGAAAAAGGGGTTCTCAGTGAGTCTGATTTAGATAGAGCCGCAGAAAGTATCCAAAAATTGCAAGAACAAATTCTCTATTTGTGTGAAATTTTTGAGGTTGAGCCAGAAGAGTTAAATGTCCACCTAGGAGAGTTTGGAACTCTTTTACCGGAAGCAGGGAGTTATTACCCGGGAGAGGAGGGTATTAAGCCTTCTGTGTTAGAATTAGTGGATCGACTCCTCAATACAGGGGTTGTTGTGGAAGGAAATGTTGATCTGGGTTTAGCTCAACTAGATTTAATTCATCTAAAGCTTCGTTTGGTTTTAACTTCTCAGCCGGTTTAATTTGGGAGAATACTGATGACAGTGGGTCTTTATTTATATGGAATATTTCCCGAACCAGTTCCTGACGGACTCGTTTTGCAAGGGATTGATAATGAGCCAGTTCACAGTGAGATGATTGAGGGTTTTAGTTTTCTCTACTCCGCTGCTCATAAAGAGAAGTATTTGGCATCCCGTCGCTATTTAATTTGCCATGAAAAAGTATTAGAAACTGTCATGGAAGCAGGGTTTACAACGTTGTTGCCCCTGCGGTTTGGCTTAGTTATCAAAACCTGGGAATCCGTCACCGAACAATTAATTAGTCCCTATAAAACCCAACTGAAAGAATTATTTGCTAAACTGTCAGGCCAACGAGAGGTTAGCATTAAGATTTTTTGGGATAATCAGTGGGAATTACAAGCGGCTTTGGAGTCTAATCCGAAGTTAAAGCAAGAACGGGATGCGATGATGGGGAAAAACTTAAATATGGAAGAAATTATTCATATAGGTCAACTCATTGAAGCCACTGTATTGCAACGGAAACAAGACATTATTCAAGTCTTTAGAGACCAATTAAATCATCGCGCCCAAGAGGTGATTGAAAGCGATCCGATGACGGATGACATGATTTACAATGCAGCTTATTTAATTCCCTGGGAGCAAGAGCCGGAATTTAGCCAAAACGTTGAAGCGATCGATCAGCAGTTTGGTGATCGCCTAAGAATTCGCTATAACAATTTAACCGCACCCTATACCTTTGCCCAACTTGTCTAAGGAGAGTATTAGTTATGTTTCTCGATCTTTTATTTCTTCCTGTTACCGGTCCTATTGGGGGTCTGATCTGGATTGGGGAGAAAATTCAAGAGCGTGCAGATATAGAATATGATGAGGCGGAAAATTTGCACAAATTGTTATTATCCTTACAACTATCTTACGATATGGGCAACATTTCTGAGGAGGAGTTTGAAATTCAGGAAGAAGAACTTTTATTAAAAATTCAAACCTTAGAAGAAGAAGAGGCAGAAAACGAATCTGAATCTTCTCTCTAAACTTGCAATCTTTCCCACCACATAGATCATGAACAAAATCACAAATTGTAAGCTTAGTAAGGGCGGATTTGACAAGCTCAAGAACTCGTTGAAGCTTGGTCAGAACTAGCCCTTGGTTAAGCCTTAATATTCTAGGTAAAAAGTTTGGAAATTACTGGAATTATTAGAGGAGTGAGCAACAGTTTTGGGGGAATCAGGTTTTTTAGCTACACTAGGAGGGTTGGCTGTACGCAAATTTTGAATACTTTGTTCTGTAGTCTCAATTTGCTCTGTCACAAACGTGAGACGATTTTTTAATTGCTGAATCTGCCGCTCCATCATTTCTAATTTTTCTTGGATACGTTGTTTTTCAGTAATTAACTTATAAAGCTCAAGTTGGTGATCTGCTTCAGATTGTTTCCGAGGCATGGTGCTAATTTTAGATCTAATTGGTCTGGGTGGACGAGTGGTTGTCATAACAATCCCTGAATAACTTAGAATATTCTAGCATATCAACGCCCCAATATAAAAACTTGTAAAAAATCGTCAATTTTCTTTCGGTCAACCCTATGAAATTGTACAATCTATATACTTACGCTTTTTTGAAAACCCCCATAGAAAGCCTAAAATTACCCGTTGGAATGGCTAACCCATTGTTACTGATAACTGGTGGAGAGCTATCGGCCGTAGTCGAACCCGAAGTTGGTTTAGACACTTTACAAAATGATGATGAACGCTTGATTCAATCGGTTTTATGTCATGATCGAGTCATCTGTGAATTATTTCAACAAACCACTATTTTACCCTTACGTTTTGGCACATCTTTTTTAGAGACAGAAAATTTACTGACTCATCTTTGTTCTCATGGCCAAGAATATCAAGAAAAAATTGAAGAACTTGAGGGAAAAGGAGAATATCTTTTAAAATGTATTCCCCGTAAGCCAGAGGAGCCTGTACTCTCTTCTGAAAGCAAGGGCAGACAATATTTTTTAGCCAAAAAACAGCTTTATGAAGCCCAACAAGATTTTTATACTTTGCAAGGTTCAGAATGGCAAAATCTCGTGAATTTAATCACCCAAAGCTATCCATCAACGAGGATTATTACTGCTCCGGGGACAGAATCACGAATTTATCTTTTAGTTAATCTTCAAGAAGAACCTTTACTAATCGAGCAAGTCTTGCATTGGCAGAAAGCCTGCCCCCGTTGGGAATTACAATTAGGACAAGTTTCTCCCCCCTATCACTTTACTTAACTTGATTTCTCTATGACTAACTTTAACTTGGTAAATAACTCTCTAAGTCGTTATGACACTCGACATTTAGTTATGTTTAGTGGCAAAGGAGGAGTGGGAAAAACCACCCTTTCCTGTGGATTTGCTCGCCGTTGGGCTAAATTATTTCCCGAGGAACAAATCCTGTTAATCTCAACCGATCCTGCTCATTCTTTAGGGGATGTATTGCAAACAGAAGTTAGCGATCAAGCATCACCTGTAAAAGACTTACCCAACTTAAAAGTTAGGGCATTAGATGCGGAAAAATTGCTCTTAGAATTTAAAGAAAAATACGGAAAATTTTTAGAACTTTTAGTAGAACGGGGCAGTTTTGTTGAAGGAGAAGATTTAACTCCTGTTTGGGATTTAGACTGGCCAGGTTTAGATGAAATTATGGGTCTATTAGAAATTCAACGATTACTTATTGACAATGTTGTAGATCGAATTGTTGTTGATATGGCTCCCTCTGGTCATACCTTGAATTTATTGGGAATTAAAGACTTTTTAGAGATTATTTTAAATTCTTTAGAGTTGTTTCAAGAAAAACATCGTGTTATTTCGCAAACTTTTTCAAAAACCTACAATGCCGATGATGTGGATGACTTTTTAGTCAAAACACAAGCAGAATTAACCGAAGGCAAACGAATCCTACAAGATCGGGATTTTACCCTTTGTTTAATTGTGGCAATTGCCGAACCGATGAGTTTATTAGAAACCGAACGATTACTCAATAGTTTGCATCACTTAAATATTCCCTGCGGCAGCTTATTTATTAATCGCATTCTAACGGATCCTAATCAAAATTTAGATCGCTATAGTGAGCAACAGCAACTCCTGGATAAATTCCTAAAAATTCCAGGTCAAGAGACAATTTTCACCCTGCCCCAACAATCAAAAGAACCCCTAGGAGGTGAAGCATTAGATCAGATCATGAGTCAAATTAAAATCATCGAAAAAGTAGAATTTACTCCCCCGCCTACTATTCAATGGCCGCAAAAAATTCTGCCGAGTTTTAGTGATTTTATTGACGACAAACGCCAACTCATTATCATTGGTGGCAAGGGGGGAGTGGGAAAAACCACCGTTGCTGCGGCCATTGGTTGGGCGTTAGCTAATCGTCATCCCGATCAAAAAATTAGAATTATTTCTATTGATCCAGCGCATTCTTTGGGAGATGCCTTTGGGACAAAGTTAGGACATCAATCCACACAATTAACTGCTAATTTAAGTGGTCAAGAAGTTGATGCTAATATCATTTTAGAAAAATTTCGAGATGATTATTTATGGGAACTGGCAGAAATGATTAGTGGTGAAGGTAAGGAAGAAGGAAACATCAAACTAGCTTATACTCCGGAAGCTTGGCGACAAATTGTAGCTCAATCTCTGCCAGGAATTGATGAAATGTTATCCCTAGTAACAGTGATGGATTTATTAGACCAGAAACAACAAGATTTGATTATTTTAGATACGGCTCCTACCGGTCATCTCCTGCGATTTTTGGAAATGCCAACGGCTTTAGGAGATTGGTTAAGTTGGATTTTTAAGCTTTGGATGAAGTATCAAAATGTCTTAGGGCGTGTAGATTTAATGGGACGATTGCGAACCTTAAGACAACAAGTGATGTCTGCCCAGAAAAAACTAAAAGACCCCCAACATACAGAATTTATTGGAGTTTTGCAAGCCCAAGATGCTATAGTTGCCGAACAACTGCGATTGACAGCATCTTTGAAAAAAATGGGAGTCTATCAACGTTATGTCGTGCAGAATCGTTATCATGCTAATGAGGAAATTGATTGGGATTTATTCCCAGAGCAAACTTTGATCCGCTTACCCAGTTTACCCCGGTCAGTAGAACCTCTAGCCCGGGTAAAAGGCGCGGCAGATCTGTTATTTTAAAGGTAATTAGTCTGCTCAAGTCGGACTTCTCAACCCCATCTATCACCCAGTCCCCACGGCAATTCTCATTTTGAAACGATTTTGCGTTGTTTCAGCGATCTAGAGACTCGTTAAGAATTATTAACCCCTCTAGGTGCCAGGGTTTTAATGTCATGAAACCTTAAAATGAGAATTGCTGCAGTCCCCATCTTTCACTTGACTCAGGAGAAATTTTATGGTAGAACTATTCAAAGGCTTTGAGCAATTAGTCGAACTGGCTAAAACCTTAGAGGAAAAACTGGAAAAAGGGGAAATTAAAACCGAAGTGCAGTTTAACTCTCGTCCCTTGAGTAACATCCCCCGTTCTGGCGGTATTCCCCGTTCAGGGGGAGTTTCTCGTCCGAGCAATTCTGCTGGGGATGATTTTGAGGTTAATCGCAATCGGTCATCTCCCACTGATTCAGGGGTTGAAGACACTGTGACACCGCCCGAAGGACCGACCACAGCTTCTCTGAAAGATGTTGGTGGCTTGACGGAAGTGATCAAAGAACTCAAGGAACTAATTGCCATTCCTCTGAAACGCCCTGACTTGTTGGCCAAGTTAGGACTTGAACCCACTCGCGGCGTTCTCTTAGTCGGGCCCCCTGGAACCGGTAAAACCCTGACCGCCCGTGCTTTGGCCGAAGAACTCGGTGTTAACTATATTGCCTTAGTCGGACCAGAGGTGATCAGCAAATATTATGGGGAAGCCGAGCAAAAACTGCGGGGAATTTTTGAGAAAGCCAGTAAGAATGCGCCTTGTATCGTTTTTATTGACGAAATTGATAGCATGGCACCCGACCGCAGTAAAGTTGAAGGGGAAGTAGAAAAAAGACTGGTAGCCCAATTGCTGGGTTTAATGGATGGCTTTGCCCAAAGCCGAGGGGTGATTGTTCTAGCGGCGACAAACCGTCCCGACCATCTTGACCCTGCCCTCCGTCGCCCTGGACGGTTTGACCGAGAAGTCCTCTTTCGGGTGCCTGACCGGGCGGGTCGTTTAGAAATCCTCCATATTCTCACCCGTTCCATGCCCCTAGATGAATCGGTTTCCTTAGCTCTGATTGCCGATAATGCGGTGGGATTTGTCGGGTCAGATTTAAAAGCCGTTTGCCAGAAAGCGGCCTATAGTGCTTTGCGACGCCAGGTTCCTACGATTGACTCGCAAATTCCAGAAACAATGACGGTGGTCCAAGCCGACTTTTTGCAAGCCCTTAAAGAAGTTAAACCGGCGGTATTGCGGTCTGTGGAAGTGGAATCTCCCCATGTGGACTGGGACAATATTGGCGGACTTGAACAGATTAAACAAACCCTACAGGAGTCCGTGGAAGGGGCATTACTCCATCCTCAATTATATACGCAAACCAAAGCCCAAGCTCCCAAAGGTATTTTACTTTGGGGTCCCCCCGGAACGGGAAAAACCTTATTGGCCAAAGCGGTTGCATCTCAGGCGCGAGCTAATTTTATTAGTATTAATGGACCTGAGCTTTTGAGTAAATGGGTGGGTGCGAGTGAACAAGCGGTGCGTGAGTTGTTTGCCAAAGCTCGTCAGGCAGCACCTTGTGTGGTTTTTATTGATGAAATTGATACTTTAGCACCAGCAAGAGGTCGTTATAGTGGGGATTCAGGAGTGAGTGACCGGGTTGTGGGACAAATCCTCACGGAGTTGGATGGGTTGCAAACGGGGGCAACGATTTTAGTGATTGGAGCCACTAATCGCCCAGATGCGTTAGATCCAGCCTTATTGCGAGCGGGACGGTTGGATTTACAGTTAAAAGTTGATTTACCGAATGCCTCTAGTCGTTTAGCAATTCTCGGGGTTCATAATGATGAACGTCCTTTACAGGATGTGGATTTAGGCTATTGGGCCGAGGCAACCGAAGGCTGGAATGGCGCAGATTTAGCGTTATTATGTAACCAAGCGGCACTGATGGCAATTCGTCGTTATCGCCATCAGGGAATGACTGACCCGGCTGAGATTCGCATTACAACGGCTGATTTTAATCATGCTTACCAACTGTTGGTTGAACAGCGTGCCAATTGATTTTTTTTCCCCCTTGCTTTAGTAGGGGGGAGAATCTCAATTCAGGAAAACCATCGTAAAAAGGAAAATTTTCAAAAATGTCTGCAATCATGGGTCTAATACTAAATCCGGTTATTAAAAACTGATTATTTATTTCCCCTTTTGCATGAGTGCCTGTCCTGATATGTAGCCTATACTCAACGGATTTGTGCGAAACGTTTAGGCATGAAATAAGGTTGAAATACCTGAAATAACCGCCTAGTAAGGTCTTCAGTCCCCTGACTGAATCTAATAGGTCAACCCTGACCAACC
>NZ_JAPZQM010000623.1:0-4266 GCF_027530565.1 Microcystis sp. LE19-10.1B
GAAATATTATGGAGATTTTTAAAATATGAATGGATTGAATTTAGCGCCTATAAAGACCGAAAGAGCCTCCTCGCTTACGTTAAAAAAGTGCTGGACAATTTTGGAGGCGAGTATGTAATTAATTTTGCCTAGGTACTTAGGTTACAATATTATTGTTCTATATATCACCTATCTAGCCTTTGATAAAATTTATGGAATCATCTACTCTACCGATTCATAATCCAGCCGAACGTTTATTAATTATCCTACAAAGATGTTCTCCAGACGAAACTGACGAATCAGTTCAAGCAGTTTTAGCAAGAGCAATGGAAGTGAAAAATGACACTGATTCTGTTCAGAAAGGGTTGATTCAATTACTACAGCTTATTTATCATATAGAAGATCAACTACAATATTTTCCTTCAAGAAAACAGTCTTCCTATAAAGAACTTATGAAACAAATTAAGGATGAATTAATTAGTGTATTTTCAAGACTTGAAATGTCTTGGTCAAATTCTTTCTTACAGCCATTAAACTCTCCTGACTGGTACGCTCTACATTGGCTTCCTTCTTGTGTAGAAGATTTTGAGGAAATATATTTAAGCAAAGAGGATTTGAACAGGTTAAGGGAAGAAATCTTAGGTTTAATTCAAATGATTGACGATAGCAAAATTACGCAAGAGTTTAAACAATTTCTGCTGATTAAATTAAATGAAGTCCTAGAAGCTCTTAACAAATTTTACATCGTTGGCTATAATGGTCTTCGCAAGGAAATTTTGGCTACCCTCACCGAGGTGGGAATTAATCAAGTCGAAGGTGAAGATAAGGAAACCAAGAACAATATATCCCAAAAGTTGCAGGAATTTTTCACAAAAATAGTTCCAGAAAAAGCACAAAAGATTAATCCGCCAATTAGTCTCCTTGTAAATAGTTATAAGCTTGCAGAAATGTTCAAAATTTTACCTCCAGGTAATTAACAAAAAAGGGTTGCTATCATATTTAAATCTTAGATTTTGGTGTGTTACGCTTCGCTAACACACCCTACTGTATATTTTTATTAAGAATTATCTGTCCCTTGTAACATTAAATCTTAATTCTTAACAAATTACCCTAGATTCTCAGAGAAAAACTGATTATAATAAAGGGAACTGAACAGAACTGCTCGATCGATAGATAACTGATTAATTAAAGTTTTATTACTTTTGATGGCCTGGGATTAAGAGAAGTAAATTTATTCTTGATCGCTCCCTGAAAGTGAGAAGAAATAGTTTTAATAAACAAAGAGTTTTCAACTTGGCAAAAATCCTCTGGGGGCAATACACATGGAAGTTCTAACCGAGACAATTAACCCAACTTCGATCGAACGGGAACCGATCCATCTCTATAACCGAATTCAACCGCACGGGGTGCTTTTAGTTCTCAGCGAACCGGAGCTAAAAGTCAGCCAAACTAGCAGTAATAGCCGCAGTTTATTGGGTATTTCTCCGGGGGAAATTATCGGTAAAACCCTAGAGGAAATCTTCGATCCCTTTCAGATCGATCCTCTAAAATCAGCCATAGAAAATAACGATTTTGATGCTATCAATCCCTCCAAAATTTGGGCGCGGGTTAAAGGGGATGATTTTGCTGTCTTTGATGCTATTTTTCACCGCAACGCCGAACAAATGCTGATTTTAGAGTTAGAACCAGCTATTTCCTATGAAAACATTCCTTTCCTGAGATTCTATCACCTAGCCAAAACTTCGATCGATAAACTTGAAGCCACCCGTAGCCTGAAAGATTTCTGTAATATCATCGTTAAAGAAGTGCGAAAAATGACAGGATTCGATCGAGTTATGTTATACAAATTCGACGAAGAAGATAACGGTGATGTGATAGCAGAAGACAAAATAGAGCAACTAGAACCCTATCTCGGTTTACGTTATCCCGCTTCCGATATCCCTCTCCCGGCACGAAATTTATTAAGTGCTAATTGGATTCGACAGATTCCCGATGCTACCTCTGAACCCGTCGATCTAGTGCCTAGTCTTCATCCCGAAACCCAACAACCCTTAAATTTAACCCTGTCCAGTCTTAGAAGTGCTTCTCCCTGTCATTTAGAATACCTGCATAATATGGGAGTGGGAGCATCTCTAACCATTTCTCTGATTGAAAATAAACGTCTCTGGGGCATTATTGCCTGTCATCACCGCACCCCTAAATATGTACCCTACGAACTCCGTAAAGCTTGTGAGTTCTTAGGAAGAGTAATTTTCTCGGAAATATCGGCACGGGAAGAAACCGAGGATTATGACTATCGAGTAAAATTAACCTTTGTGCAATCGCAATTAATCGATTATATGGCGGAAGCTAATAACTTTATTGATGGATTAATTGCCCATAAACCGAATCTGCTCGATCTAACTAAAGCCACGGGAGCTGCTATTTGTTTAGGCGGCAATTATACCTTAATTGGAGTAACACCGAGCGAAGAAGAACTAAATTATCTGATTACTTGGCTAGAAAAAAACGTCCATGAAGATGTTTACTATACCAATTCCTTACCGCGAATTTATGCCGATGCGGGTAAGTTTAAAGACATTGCCAGTGGTTTACTAGCAATTCCCATTTCTAAACGTAATTATCTCCTCTGGTTTCGTCCGGAAGTAATTCAAACCGTGAACTGGGGTGGTGATCCGGGTAAAGCGATCAAAACGACTGCCATAGATGGTGATATTCGTCTCTGTCCGCGTAAATCTTTCTCCCTCTGGAAAGAAACCGTTCGCCTCAAATCTTTCCCCTGGAAAGCAGTAGAAATTAACGCCGCACTAGAATTACGAAAAGCGATCGTCAATATCATCTTAAAACAAGCCGATGAATTGGCCCGTTTAGCGCGGGATTTGGAACTATCAAACGCCGAATTAAAAAAATTCGCCTACGTCGCCTCCCACGATTTACAGGAACCCCTCAATCAAGTCGCCAACTATGTGCAGTTGCTAGAAATGCGCTACACCGAAGAACTGGACGAAGATGCTAAAGAATTTATTACTTTTGCCGTCGAAGGTGTCAGTTTGATGCAAACATTAATAGATGATGTGCTGGCTTACTCGAAAGTGGATATGCAGGCGGTAGAGTTTAATACCATCGATGCTAATCTGGCACTGGAAAAAGCTCTCGCTAACCTGAAAGGGAGAATTCAGGAAAGTCAAGCTATAATCACCGTTGATCCTTTGCCAATTGTCATGGCAGATAAAACCCAGTTAATGCAATTGTTCCAAAATCTCATCGGTAATGCCATTAAATTCCGGGGAAAAGCAACTCCCACTATTCATATTGCTGCCCAACGTCAAGAGGAGGAATGGCTGTTCTCTGTCACCGATAATGGAATTGGTATCGATCCCCGATTTTCCGAACGCATTTTCGTGATTTTCCAACGACTACACACCCGCGACGAGTACCCCGGCACAGGTATGGGTTTGGCGATTTGCAAGAAAATTATCGAGTGTCATCGCGGACGAATTTGGGTAGAATCCCAATTAGGCAAAGGAGCGGTTTTCTGTTTTACAATTCCCCTAGGAGGTAACGAGCGTGAGCGCTGGCGAGGACGTGCCACACAAAATTATCTTATTAGTGGAGGACAGCAAAGCTGATATTCGCCTCATCCAAGAGGCATTAAAAACTAGCACCGTCCCGCACGAATTAGTTATCGTTAGGGATGGTGTCAACGCCATGGATTATCTGCGTCGAGAAGGGGAGTATCTCGATTCTCCCCGTCCTAATCTGATTCTTCTCGATCTGAATTTACCCAGAAAAGACGGACGGGAGGTGTTAGCGGAAATCAAAAACGATCCCAGTTTAAAAAGAATTCCTGTGGTGGTTTTAACCACTTCTCGCAACGAGGAGGATATTTTTTATAGCTATGAACTGCACGTTAATTGTTATATAACCAAGTCGCGCAATCTCAACGATTTGTTCAAAATTGTCAAAAATATCGAGGCTTTTTGGTTAGAAACCGCTACTTTACCCGGGGAGTGAATCATTATCAGTGATCAGTTATCAGTGATCAGTTATCAGTGATCAGTTATCAGTTATCAGTTATCAGGAGTCGGTCGTCAGGAGGCAGGAGGCAGCTTTATTCTCCCCACGCCCTACACCCTACACCCCACACCCCACACCCCCCACCCCCCCCCCCCCACCCCCCAAAACAAACCCCCCAAAAACATTAAAAAATGTTTAAAAAAAATGGCCCAAGCCCGGTAAAAAAAATTTATTTAAAGCGGGAAAAATATACCCACCACCAATAATAAA
>NZ_JAPZQM010000645.1:0-14049 GCF_027530565.1 Microcystis sp. LE19-10.1B
GATTTCTCGGCTGGTGAGAGAGAGTCTATCTTTCTCTAAAAAAATGGAGAATCACGTTGGGGAACCCTTTGGTATTTTATCCATGACTACAATGCACAGCAAAGCAAAGGATTAAGCCGCCATCACTACTACCGAATCACCCCCCCTATGACAAGGGGTTTATCGGAGAGGAGCCGTGTGAGGTGAAAACTCTCAGGCACGGTTTTGAAGACAAGTCGGAAAGGCGACTTTCCAGCTTAGTTTTAACAATTGGCACAAGCTTTTAGCCTACTTGTCGCCCCCACAGGTAAATCACAGAGAATATTTCTGTAAAAATTGCCAGATAACTTCACTAGCGTTAATATCTTGGCTGGTATTACCAACCAATCTCTGGCGTGCGCGATTCCCTCGTGTGTTTCCCCTAGAATCGTTTCCCAGAAGTGCATCTGTCTGTCCGCCGGGCCAGCCGTGACCTCCACCTTCTATCTGATAAAGCACTACCGGCGCACCACTCTTGCAATTAAAGTATCCAATTTTAACTACTTCCGTCCCGTCCGCTTGCGTATCAGGAAGTCGCACCTCTTGGTTCCTGGTGGAGCAGCCATTGCGGCTTCTCCAAAAAGCTACTGTTTGTGGCACCGAAAGAATCTGAGCGTTTGCGCCAATTTCCATCGTTCCCCCCGCCCAAGGTACAAGTTTATCCTCGGTGCCATTGATCATCAGAATGGGAATTGCTCTTTTGGGTTTACACCTTGATACCATCGGTTGCGGAAGTGTTGCTGCTACAGAAGCGACAGCGGCTAATTGCTCGGACATTTCACAAGCTAACCTTTGGGTGAAAAATCCCCCATTAGAACCGCCAGTAGCGTAGATTCTCTTTTGATCAATATTTCTGGTTTTAGATAAGTGTTTGATTAGCACTTTCATAAAAGAAACATCATCAATCGAATCATTGGCTGGCAAATGGCGACCGTCACTCCACTGACCATAAGCACCCCGATCAAGACCATTAGGATAGGCGACAATAAAGCCCTCACGCTCGGCTATCTTATTAAAACCAGTTTTGACCGCCATACTATTACCTTGACTGACACCCCCGTGAAACGCTAAGAGCAAGGGCATCGGCTTATTCGCTTGATAGGAACGGGGAATATAGAGGTAATAACTCCTTTCTTGGTTTTGCTGCACCAGTTTTTCTAAAATTAGACCGTCTTGGCCAGAAAATTGCTCGGATCTTCCTCGCCTCATCTGAGGAGTTCGCCTTCTCTGGGCAATTGATTGAGTCAGGAAGTTATTCTCTGGAGTGAGAATGTCATAAAGATTGACTGACACAGTATTAAAGGCGACAATTAGGCTTGCAAGATAAATCTCGATCATCACTCAAAATTAAATCCTTTTTTGGTAATATAGCAGAACCCATCGCTATCAGCAGCCCCAAAGAGGAAATCGTTGTCCAGTCGGCCAAGCCAAAGAGGAGGTCATTGCCCACTATTGCGGTAAGCGATTGTCTGGCTGGGATATTATTCCTAGGCAAGTCCTTTAGGGCTTTCAATCATATCCTAAAAACTGAGCCATTTCGACCACTTTTGGACTGAATCCTTTGCCATCTGAACGCCAAGGTAAAGGTCCTTCTAACTTGGGTAAGGTAATATTTTTGGGTCGGAAAACCGGGTTCTGTAAAAAGTTAGGATCGTTACCAAATTGCGCTCCCAAAGGGCCAGGGGAAGAAAAAGGGGAGTCTTCTGGATGTAACATCGCTTCAAAGGCTCCTTCATTCCAAGACAAGCCTAACCAGCGACAGATTTTCTCAAAGTAAAGAGGGGGATTGCCCAACAAATCTTCTCCCCGCAGCCGCATTTGTTTTTCGGGTGGTATAGATTCCAAGAATTCCATAATTCTGCTCTGCATCCGATACCAGAGAAATTGATAGTCAATCACAGCAGTTTTTTGGCTGGGATCTAGAGTGTTAAGCATAGTTGGGTTAGGAGTTTTAGGCGCTCCGAAAATAGCTTTTTTCGGGGCTTTGCCGATGCGAACCTCCGGTACCAGTTTCATGACCGATTCTCCTTGTCCTCGCGGATGGCGGACGAGATGGAGGTAGTATGAATCAGGGAAAGTCTTGGGAATTCTTTGAAGATTTTCAATAAATAGAGAATAAGCGGGAGACTTATCGACAATGCACAGGGGTTGAACTTTCTCACACAGTTCGAGATAAACTTCTCCTCCAGTCTTATGGGAACGTTGCATGAGCCAGCGATGAGCCATTTTAATGGCAGGGAAACTCTGTTCTCCAGCATAGAGTTGGGCAATAGTGCGTAAAAGTCCGTGGGTTTTTCGAGCCTGTCCTTCATCTTTCAGGCGCTGGAGAATATCTTCGATTGTATCAGCATAAAAAAGATTGATTTCTGGGACTCCATAGGTTTCTGGGTGCTGCCCTAACATGGCGCTGGTTAGAGAAGTAAACGAACGGGGAGAAGCCAGAATAAATAAGGGTGGGGTGGCCGACATGAGTAAATTTAGGAGTTATAATAATATTCCTTAACTTTGTCACTTATTGTATCCCAAATATGGTTACTTCGCCTAGACAGCGACCCTTTGACCCTTCCCCTCCTGCAGGACTGAAATTTCCCAATTTCTCGAAGATCTGCGAAAATGGTTTCGGCGATGGACACAATACTCACGCCCACTCTATGGCGTGGTTTAAAGATCATTTATTTGTGGGTACAACCCGCTCTCTGCTCTGTGCTCTCAAATTGCATCGCTGCATTGAAGAATGGGGGCTTGAGGTCTGGCCAATTGAATGTCCCGATGATGTGGAGGGCTTATATGAGCAAGTAGATCGACGCTCCCAAATCTGGCGTTACAATCCCGTGACCAAAGAATGGCGATATGTTTACCAATCTCCAATGGTAGTGGGCAGTGAGGGGGGAATGGTGCCGAGGGAGATGGGCTACCGCCACATGATGGTTTTCCAGGGAGAATCCGATTCCCAGCCCGCCCTGTATGTGGCGAGTACCTGCCCTGGCCGAGCGCCTGGAGCTTTAATCTTACGGTCTGAAGATGGAGAGACTTTCCAGCCTGCTTCTGAATATGGTATTGTCGGCCTGCCGATCACCAGTATCAGGTTTTTAGTTCCCTTTCGTGGTAAGCTATATACTTCTCCCACTGGCTCTCGCAACAGTAAGCACAATACCTCAGACTACACCATTATTTACGAAAGCAGTGATCCTCTGGGAGGAAAATGGCTGCCCTGTAGCCTTAACGGTTTTGGTGATCCGACCAATGAAGCCGTGTTTGCTGTCTGTCCTTTTCGAGATCAGCTTTACGCCGGTACTTTCAATTGTACTGGGTTCCAAGTTTGGCGGAGTGACTGTCTGGGCCAACCCCCCTATAAGTGGGTAAAGGTGATTGACCAAGGAGCCTATCGCGGCCCGCTCAACCAGATTGCAGCCTGCATGATGGTTTTCAACGATGCCTTATATGTGGGGAGTGCGATTCAAAACTCTGGGTATGATATTATCAATCGCATCGGACCTGCACCTGGGGAATTGATCCGCATTTTTCCCGATGATAGTTGGGAGCTAGTGGTAGGTTCCCCCCGTCAGACTCCCCAAGGCGAAAAACGCCCTATTAGCTATCTACAACCAGGATTTGGCAATTTTTTTAATGGCTATTTTTGGCACATGGGAATTCATGACGGTTGGCTTTATTTAGGAACTTGTAATGGTAGTGTTATTCTCTCTTGGTTCGATCACACTAAACTGGAAGAGCGAGCGCGGCGCTATCTGGATAAAGTGGGACTAGAAAATCTCATCAAAAATCAAAGTGGGTTTGAATTGTGGCGAACTTATGACGGAGAAAACTGGCTGCCAGTGGAGCAGCACGGGTTTGGCAATCCCTACAATATTGGCTTGCGAAATTTAGTTTCGACTCCCCACGGATTTTTTGCGGGTACGGCCAATCCTTTTGCACCTAAAATCGCCGTGAGGGAAAATGGCAAGTGGGTCTATACTGACAACCCGCGAGGAGGGCTAGAAGTCTGGCTCGGTAGGCCGTAGTAACCTTTAACTTACTGTTAGCAGAAGTCCGCCGATTTATCGGCGGGAGTATCAATTTTAGGCCAGTCCGTTACTTAATCTTAGTACGTTTTTTGCGGCTCTTAAAAGCCATCAGGACGGGATTGAGCAAGAAAGTATCTCTAGGTAAACTCAGAAGATAGCTAATAAACTCAGCCACCCTTTCTGGAGGAAGAGCGTAAGTTGGTTTAGGCACACTTGGGCCATTTTGATTCCACAGAGGTGTATCAATAGCATCTGGTAAAATAGTCTGTACCCGCACTCCCCAAGCGGAAACTTCTTCCGACAGGGATTCAGACAGTCCGATAATGCCAAATTTGGAAGCGCAATAAGGGCCATCGAAGGGCCGACCTTGACGGCCAGAAACCGAAGAAATATTAATAATATCCCCTTGTTTCTGTTCAATCATAGCGGGGATAACGGCTCGATTGCTCAAAAAAGTCCCAGTTAAATTAGTTTCAATCACTGCCCGCCATTCCTCCAAAGAGGTTTGCCAGATTGTTTTCAAATCCTCTCCCACTCGCAGAATACCAGCGCAAGCAATGAGGTTGTCAATCCGCCCGAAATGAGCTACTGTCTTGCTGGCCATTGCCGCCATATCATTTTCATCACAGACACTAAGTACCAAGCTGAGAATTTGCTCTGGTGGAGCAATTGTAACTAATTCTTCGACGGCACTAGCCAATTTTTCTGGATTGATATCTACTAATACCACTTTATGGTGTTGGTTCAAGAGTCGCTTGGCACAGGCAAGACCAATGCCTCCACTAGCTCCTGTAATAATTGTGACTTGATCGGTTAAATTAGACCCTGTTTGCTGGCTCATAATTGAATCTTCTCCTTGACAATCCCCTCGATTATCTTTCTAAAACAGGAAGTAGGTGGGGGTGGACAATTACAGTATCGTCTTGCTGTTGAGTTAAATAAACAATAATTGCTGCCACATCTTCTACTGTGAGCAGTCCACCATAACGACGGGCTAACGCAGTTTTAGCAATCATGCCAGTTTCTACCAAACCAGGAAAGATTGCTTGCACACGAATACCATAGGGGCGCACCTCTTCAGCAAGGGATTCAGTTAATCCTACCACGCCAAACTTGGAGGCACAATAAGCGGGAGCGTAAGGTTCCCCCCTTAAGCCATAGGGTGTTGTTGACGAGCAAATATTCACAATCTGACCCGATGCTTGTGAGATCATGATCGGCAAAACGGCACGATTGCTTAAGAATATTCCTGTTAGGTTAACTTCCAAGAGATCGTGCCATTCATCTAAGGAAAGTTCAGTAGTCGGACGGGGCAGTGAACGGTCTGATCTGACTTTTTTCCCCAATCCAGCACTGGCAACAAGTAAGTCAATGTTACCAAAATGGGCGACTGCTTGGTTGACCATTTCCTCCATATCTGCTTCCTTCCTAACATCTAGTGCTAGTCCGAGATGGGAAGCTGGGGAAGGATTGCATTTATCATTGATTAAGTTGAGAGTCTGCTCAATGCGCTCAGGGTTGGTGCCGACGACGACAACAGAAAAGCCTTGCCCAGCAAGAGCTAAACAAGTCGCTCTACCAATGCCTCGACTGCCACCTGTAACAATTGCCACTTTCTGCTGATTAGACATGGACTGTTGGTTCCCAATTTTCTCAAGTCATGACGGAGATGCTGTTGTAGAAAAGCAGTAGTTATCACTATTTTTCTAAAGCTGGACTGACCAACAACTTTCTCTCTAAAAACCGATTGTCCTTCTGGCAAAAATTCAAGATCACTTGCACAAATTGATCGGGTTTAATCACGGGAAAAAAGTGTCCTACTTCTGGAATAATTACCTCCGAACAATTGGGAAGTAAGTTCTTTAACTGGGAGCAAGTCGGCAGACAGTGAGACTTCTCTCCATAAATTGCTAGAGTTGGTTGAATAATTTGTGACAATTTAGCCGTCGTTATTTCAGTTTCCTGCTCAAATTCTTGCTTGGCAGCAGTTGCCATCAATTTTTGCCATCGCTCCTTTCCTTTTCTGCCCATATCACGGTTTTTTAAGGAAGGTTTGGTCAGTTCATTGACAGTTGTATTCAACTGGTCGAGCAGGTGAAAATCAATAATCTGATCTTCTGACGGCAGGGGTGCTCCTTGTTCTAGAAGTTTTTGTCGCCAACTCTGCCAATGAGGCCAATCCCGCAGCCGCATCTTGGCTTGCAAGCATTGTAATTGAGTATCTGCTACTGTCAGAGACTTAACTTGCTGAGCATGGGAAATGCTATAAAGGAGAGCAACCCTCGCTCCAAAACTATGCCCGACAAGATGAACTTTTTCGACTTCGAGATACTCAAGCAGCACTCGCAGGTCTTGTACCATCCGAGTCAGAGTATAGCCAGAGTCAGATATTGTACTTTTGCCATGGCCTCTGAGGTCATAAATAATCACGCGGTAGTGCTGGGCCAGGGCAGAAGCGATACCGGGATACCAAAAAGCTAGGTTAGCTCCTAGCCCATGGATAAGCAATAAATCTTCCCCTTCTCCCAAGCACTGGTAGTTTAAGAATATCTGGTGAACTGGATCAACTTGAACTGTAGGCATTGTCTTTAAAGGGTAAAGTTGAGAAAGTTAGATTAGACATCTCCGGAAACTGGGATTTTAAATCGGTATCATAACGGTTATAACCCAATTCTGGGAGATGTTTAATCAGATTTATTCCATATAACCCAGTAACTGAAGTTGATGGAGAAGAGCCTCCTTTTCGGTCTCAGAAATTTCTGCTTCCTCTTCGTCACTTTCCTTCTCCCAACTGTCAGAGAAGTCTTGATAATTAATGGGACGAGCCTTAAGAACTTCAGGTTTGAGAACTTCTTGGGGAACTCTTCCTTCTAGATTAGTGGGAATTGGCAGTTGCAAGCAGTATAACAACAAAGGCGTAATATCGAGAATAGATAGAGGTTGTAAGTGTTGGCCGCTGACAAAATCAGGACCAGAACCGATGAAAATTCCAGCCGGACGGTGAGTTCCATCGGGTTTGACTCTAGGCCTGACCACCTCTGTGGATTTCAAAATGGAAACAAAGCCCCCATCCCGCAACCTGACAGTCATGTCAGGGGAATTTTCCGCTTCTGGTCTTCCAGCAAGTTTAGCTCGGTTTAAAGTGACTTCAAGAAAGATCGGTTCCCCGTCGGCTGGATTTCTGTAGTCAAGAAGTTGTCGCTGCAAGCTTTGGCAAAATTGCCGGTAATCTTCTTTTTTAACACCATGATTGAGAGGAGTCTCTTTCTTAATGTAAATTCCATTACTGCTAGGGGTAGGGCAATAGGCGATGGTCTTCTGCCAGTCAATCAGCATGAGATGATCTTTCATCCTGTCTGCTGTTAACTTGCCGTCCGTATCCGTCCGGGCTGTTTCCCCCCAAGTTAGGTATCCTTGGCGGGCCAGCCATTCATTGAGATACACAACTTCTGTTGTCGTGCCGAATCCATGGTCTGAGGTCAGAAGGACATTAGTTTCAGGTCCTGCCAACTGCACCAACTGCTCGATCATGCCGTCTAAATCTCGATAGTGCTGAATACAGAGTTCGCGAATTTGGCTCTCTTTTGGATCGGCATCAGTCCCCATCAGTGGAGGATAGAGATAGCGCCAGAAAAAGTGTTGCAGCTTGTCGGGACTGTCCAAGACAATGGCAGTTAAATCCGTGGGATCGTTTGTCATCAGATAAGCGAGTAAATCAGCCCAAGTTTTCGTTCTCTGGGAATGAATGGCGATCCAATCTTCGTATTCTTCTTCTGGTATGCCTTGAATGGTTTTCTTTTCTTCCGTGATATCCATGCCTAAATGTTTGTAGTCAAAATTAGGCAAGTTTTTGATGGTATCAATTAGTTGAGAGGGGTGGGTGGCACTCCGTAAATGCTTCCAAGTGACGAAACCAGAGATGGAATAGCCGTCAAGAGGCGGGGGAGGAGCCATGCCAAAAAAGTTCAAAGCCGTTACTCGTTTGCCATAGCGATTGGCCATCGACCAGATTGTTTCACAGCGAACATTGCGGGAGTCATTGACCTTGAGAAAGATTTGTTCGCCAACCTGTTCAGGATACAAAAAATCATGGATACCGTGAGCATCAGGACTCATGCCAGTGATCATCGATACCCATCCTGGCGGGGTGAGGGGATTAGGGGTTGACATTAAATCTGCCCACACTCCCTGCTTGACAAATCGCTGCAAGAATGGCATAACACCATCCTCCATCAAAGGATTCAAGAGAGAGAAGGTCGCTCCATCGAGTCCAATCATCAAAACTTTATTCATAAAAATCCTCTTTCAAAGAATCCCACGCGTTTACCCGTGGGAGTATCAAGTTCCTATTAGTTGTTATAGTTATTGTAGATTTTTGTGCAGGAACTCAACAATCTCTTTCACTTCCAGTTCATCAACGTAGTCTCCATCCCTCATAAACAGTTGTTCAAAGGGTAATCCCTTGCGCTCAAAGTTCTTTTCTAGTGCTACTACCAACTGCACCACATCGATCGATTCAAAAGCCAAATCTTCCATTAGGCGAGTTTCTGTATCTATTTTGCCGCCATCCTCCAATTCCCAATCGGCCGTCATATTTTCTAAGACAGCAATTACTTGGGCTTCGATATCTTCTTGGCTAAAAATTAAACTTTGTTTCCCAGACATAAATTAATTAACCTCACTTTTCAAAAACAACAACTGAACAAGAATTAATGTTGTGTTTACATTATAGTCACTTAGCCGCTCTTGTCAAACGCTGCCTGTTAGTTTTCTTGATTATCAATACTTGGTTCAACCGCAGCGGCGACAAAAACGTTCTGATTCTGGCTGATTGAAACCTCAGGCACTACTCCCATCCTCTCCAGTGGAGGGCAGTACACTTGCAAGTTACCGCTCTCGGTGGGGAAGAGTTGCACGTCTAGGGGGCCCAGAGCCAAGTCAAATTTTTGCAAGGCAAACTGGCGAATAGTTTCCTTGGCCACCAAACTCCCTAAGAGCCACTGCTTACGATCGGAACCCTGCTCTGGTAAACTGTACCAAAATTCTCGCTCTGATTGGGTGAAAATCAGGTGAGCGATGATATATTTAATCACCCCTCCCAATTCGTCTAAAAAGTTGACGGGAACTAAGGTCAGCCGACGGGAGAGCATACCTACTTCCTCTTGCCAAGGCTCGGACCAGTAGGCCACTTGCGGCTCCCGGCGGAGTTGATGATACTCCAGAGGGACACGAATAAAGATTTCCAGTAATCCGAACACGCGAGCAATAACAAGGTCTTCGCTGTTGAGAAACTCAAAATTACCTTGAAGCTGTCGCTCGCCGTCAAAGCTTAACCAACCACGACAGGAGATGGGAGTTCCGGCAGGCAAGGGAGGAGCATATTGCTCGAAAACCCTAACACTGAAAGGAAAAGTATGAAAATTCACCCCAAAGAACTCCGAACCCCAGTAGGCCACTAACTGGGCGGCCGCATCCAAAAGTGGCGCATCAATCTGAAAGATGGGTCTGGCAATATCTCTAAAAAAATTATCGACGCGCATCACTTCTAGATCAGCTTCAATCCCTTGCTGGCTGACCTGGCGAATATGCTTGACCCCCTGGAGTCGCGGTCCGTGGAACATACCTTCCGTATAAAGTTGCTCGTCTGACCAGCGTGACGGTTGGGAGTCCTGCCACTGGCAAGGGGTTGCTGGTGGTGATGGATTTAGTTGAGAGGTGAGCCTGACATCACCCTCAAAGACTAAACGGCGCTCGCTGCCCCGCGACGGCTGAAACAGTTGGACGTGGACATCCCAAATATCTGGTGCTAATTGCTCTTGCAGTTGGGCAACGATGTCGAGAACCAAGTATCCCCGTTCCAGAGCCAGCCAGCGATAGCTACGCACGTTGTCAACCTGACTGACCCATTGCTGTCCATCACAGAGAAAGGCAGCAGCTTCTGCGATAATTTCCATGCTGACGGTGAAGGGAATCACGGGCAAGGGAAATTCCCTAGGCTGCCGATGGGACCAGGGGCCCCCTAGCATATGGTCATAAATGAAGTCATCCCAGTGGAGATCGAAATGTCGCCGGCAGTAGAGGTAGCCTTCGCCCTTCTCAATAATCTCCCCTAGGAAAGGCCAAGCCTCTGAAAAGCTGAGGGGAACAGATTCTACATCAACCCAAGGCAGACCAACCGCTTCTTGCTGCTGATGGGAGAATGGGTTTGTATAGAAACTGCTGATCGTCCTAGCTTGACTATTGAGGAATTCTTCCATCAAATCCAAGTGACTCAAGAAGACAGGAAGACGAATATCGGGGAAGCTGGCAGAGAAACTGGGGGAAGAAATCGGCTCTTGTACCGGGGGCTACTCTGGGGGGGAAACCGGCAAAGTTGAGGTTAGTTCAATATTCTCCTGGACCATGCACTCTCTACCCGTTGCCACTGGCGGCACAGAGGGGAACTTCTGCTCAAGGGTGTGGACAAAAGCTGATGTAAGTTTCATCTTGGGCATGGTCAAGTCCAAGAGCCTTTTCTGCCTACCGTTGCCTGCTGCTTCTAGAGAGGCAGTCTCTAGGTTTACTAGGTCCACTTGCCGGTATTGGTAGAGAGGAGCAAAATTGAGGGCGCGACCGTTGACAAATAACTGGGCTAACAGATGTTGAATTTGTTCGAGACTGGAACGACGTTGGCTGTTGCTTGCCAGAACCAAGCAGTCTTGCCCGGAGAGAATATCTCTAACGAAGTTGCTAAGGTTGCTACTAGGACCGACCTCGACAAAAGTTCTGACTCCCTGTTCATAGAGGTGGCCAATCGTTTCCCGGAAGCGCACCTGGCTCGACCACTGGCTCAGGGCCAATTCTCGAATTTCTGGTGGTGTTGGCGGGAAAGGAGCGGCCGTAGCGCAAGTGTAGAGTTGGGTATGCCCTGGTCCAACGGTCAACCCCTGATAGTATTCCCTGAGAGCTTCTGCCACTTGGTTAAACAAGGGCGTATGGTAGGCACGATCAAAGGGCAGACGGGTACAGATTCCCCCTAATTCCCTGAGTTGATTGGCCGCTTGCTTGATGGCCTCTTCATTACCAAAGAGAACGGCTTGGTTAGGACAGTTGTCCATGGCTAGGTAGAGTTGCCCCGAAGATTGGGCGACCATCTCCGCCAAAATGGCAGTTTCGACAGCGCCAACAGTGAGCAGAGTCCCTCGGGGAATGCGGTCTTCTGCTGTCAAATCTAGGTAAATTTGGTTAAGTTCAAGAATTTTCTGCCCCATTTCTTGGCGGCTGGCCAGTTGGATAGTTCCAGATGCAATCAGGGCTGTATTTTCTCCCGTACTGTGACCAACCATCACGTCACACTGGATTTCCAGATCTTTGAGCAGTTCGTAGAGAGCCATACTAGCAGTAAAGACTGTCTCCGTTGCCAGATCTAGGTTATACAACTCTTTGGCTGCGAGGAGGCGTTGCTCCTCGCTCAAGCCTGTGGGCGGCGGAAAAATAAAGTAACTTGGCGGATAATTCCTATTTTTGCCAAATATATCATCTAAAAAGTCGAACCAAGCCCGCACTTTCGGGAAGTGGAGACAGAGATCTGAGAGCATATTGGGGTACTGAGATCCCTCTCCCGGAAATAGGAAAGCGGTTTTACCTACTTCGGCTTCTGGATGTACCTGAGCGTAGTAAATGCCACTGCGAGTCTGGAAACGAGTCCGTCCAGGTTCTGCTAGTTTTGACTTGGCCAGTTGGAGTTTGGCTTGTAAATCCGTCTTCTCGCTGGCAACTATAGCCAGACGGTGAGGGCTAGGATTACGGTTAGCTAGGGTATAAGCTAAGTCAGAAAGGAGCAGATTGGGGGATGACTGCAGCCGCCGCTCTACCTGTTCAACTAAATCAATGAGATTGGCTGTCTCCTCTCCCGAAAAAATGAACAATTCTGTGGGCCATGAACAGGGCAGCTTCCTCTCTGGGAGATCAGGGGAGCGATCGTATTCTTCCAAAATGGCGTGAGCATCGATGCCCCCAAAACCAAAGGCATCAATACCAGCACGACGGGGTTCTTTGCTCTGTCCGTTAATCCAAGGACGGGCTTCTGTATTGACGTAAAATGAAGTCTTTTCTTCCTCTAGACAGGGGTGAGGCTGCTGACAGAGGGTAGGAGGTAAGACTTTATAATAAAGAGCTAAAGCCATTTTAATCAGACTGGCGGCTCCGGAGGCGGGAATGCAGTGGCCGATCGCTGATTTAACCGAACCAATGGCCCGGTGGGGCATCTCCCCTTGACGTTGGCCAAAGATGTGGGTGAGGGACTTAATTTCTGTCCTATCTCCCAAGGGCATCCCCGTGCCGTGAGCTTCCACAAGAGTAACTGTGTCTGGATCAATGCCGCTATTCTCGTAAGCTCGCTGGATGGCCAGTACCTGCCCTTGCCAACGGGGAGCTAACAGTCCCAAACCTTTGCCATCGCTGGCAGTGCCAATACCTTGAATAACTGCGTAGATGCGATCGCCGTCTTTTTGGGCATCAGCTAGGCGTTTGAGCACTAAAATTCCCAAGCCCTCACTGAGAAGAGTTCCGTCGGCAGACTGGTCAAAAGGCTTGATGGTAGAACGGGAGAGGGCATCGAGTTGGCTGAAGACCATGTGAACCTGGGGTGGTGTAGAGGCTTGGACTCCCCCCGCCAGCATCATGTCGCAGCGACCGCTCAACAGTTCTTGGATTGCTAAATCAACGGCAATCAAAGAGGAAGCGCAAGCTCCATCCACTAAGTAGTTAGGACCCATTAAATCGAGGCGGTTGGCAATGCGTCCAGTCACCACATTAGGGACTAATCCAGGGGACATCTCGGCATTAAAGGGGGGCAAGCTGGCCTTTAGCTCTTGGCGGATCTGGCCCAAGGTTTGGGCATCGAGAGTGGGGACGATTTGCTGTAACAGTTCTATGGTTTGATCGGCGATCAGACCATGTTGGATGACCGTGCCAAAACCCCGATTGAAGTAAGTGCCGCGCCCCAAGATAATGCCAGCTTTTTCCCGGTTGAAAGGGCGATCGAGATAGTCGGCATCTTTCAAAGCATCCCGGGCAATTTTCAGGGAGAGAAAATGATCCGGATCGCCCCCCTCAATGGAGTTGGGCATAATGCCAAATTCTAGGGGATCGAATTCGGCGATATCATCAAGAAACCCCCCTTTACAGGTATATAATCCGCCATTATCATCGCAAGAATTGGCAGGATTCCAGTCATCGGGGGCTTCTCGAATGGCGCTGACCTTACTGAGAATATTTTGCCAGTAGGTAGCCAGATCCTTGGCTCCTGGGAACAGTCCAGCCATGCCAATAATCGCAATCTGAGCAGGTGAGCTTGCCGAATTCATCAGAAAAATTGGGTGGGAAACCCCGTGCTAGAAGCACGGCTTTACATTGACACTCTCACCGTCACAGCGTAGCTTGACGGGAGATTCTTGTTTCATCGGGTTTGTCTAGTCCCAAGTCATCTCTGTCTTGAAACCCCGTCCAGATTCCCCTCCACAAGCATCTGTTTTAAATCCACTGACTGCCCGGCAGCAGATAACAAAACTTGATTATGTTGCGATTCCTCATTTACAAACGATGTCGCCCTTGTTGTCAGGTATTTTACTTTGGTCAAGCATTTTGTCTGGCGAGAACCACCAATTCGCCCATCTTAGCACACCTGGGTGCGTTGGCTTTTTTATTCTAACATCAGTTTTAATGAACGCTGTATTGATCGAGGGTGGACTATTGCTGCCCAGGTGCATCGGCGGCTTCGATGCTACGGTATAGATGTCTCCCGTGAGTCGGTTTTTATGTTTAGTCGTTCTCATAAAATGGTTCTCGACCTATCAGAGTTTATAGTTAACCATATAATATACTATGCGGCTCTTCGGTTTGTGTTATGCAATGGACGGGGGTTATAAGGGATGGAACCCTTATAGAGAAAGGCATTGCTTCGATTTTGGCCAATTGTTTTCTATCTAGAGCGAACTAATCAATTAAATCTCTTGCCAGATAAGGATTT
>NZ_JAPZQM010000465.1:0-9994 GCF_027530565.1 Microcystis sp. LE19-10.1B
GACTCCGAGACTCCGAGACTCCGAGACTCCGAGACAGCTATCAGGGATCGGATTTGAGTTTTCAGTTCACTGTTTACTCACATCAGCAAAAGGCTGACGGCTGAGAGCTTAGATGTGTAATTAATTTTGCTTAGGTACTTAACTGTGTTTTTGAGGACATTGTTTCTTGTCCCTACTCCTCAATAAACCCGAACCTGAAGGAAAATTTACCCCTACCCCCTACCCTAAAAGAAAAATTTTTTCTGGAAGGTTTTTCAGCATCAGGGTTTGATGATTTGAGTGCAAGCTTGATCAGTTTAACTAATATCATCCTTGCCCTTGCGGGGGGTTAAAATTTGCTGCTATAAATAAGAAAAAAAGTTTTTGTGTGCTTCTCTCTGACAACAATCTCTAGGCAAAAAGCCAGAGATTTTTTAAAAAAGCTGATAACTGATCACTGATAACTGATCACTGATAACTGAACACTGATAAAAACTAACTAGGAACAATATTTAAGAAAGCATCGAAGTCTTTTAATGCTTCTTGGAATTGATTAGCAGCAAGACTAGCATCTTTTTCTTTGGCTGCCGCATCGATACGTTCAAAGTGAACGAAAAGATTTTTCGCTAACTGCTTGGCTTTTTCTTGGTCTTTGGGCAGTAAATTACGGGATAATCCTACCATTTCCTGACGCAATTGCCCCAAAGGACCGTGGATATAGGTGCGAGTATCTACCCAATTTTTGTCAGCGATGAGGTCTTGCAAAACGCTCATTTTTTGGCGAAATCCTTCTATGGGTTGGATGTAAACCTGTAACTGTTCGATTTTTTGGGGACTGTAAACGGTGGGGATAGTTGCTTGGGGACCACTGCAACTAACCAGCAGGGTAGTAACTAGGACTAAAACTAGGGAAATAATCGAGCGAAGACGTGGCATTGGTTTATATGTACTATTTAACAAGCTATTGACGTTCTCTCCCTTAACCAGTCAAGGTATCGGGACGATTTTTACTTTATCAGAATTTTGGGTTTAAAACCTCGCCCCTTTTAGGGCATCCATTGGTCACATCTTTCATTAACAAAAAGAGAAGAAACTTAAAAAGGGCTCTTCTCGACTTTGTGTAATAAGTGGGTGGGTGGAATTAAATATAAGATAAACGTAGGTTGGGTTGAAGCATGAAACCCAACGCCCGCATGGGTTACGCTACCGCTAACCCATCCTACAAATAATTGTGCCTCCCTACTTAAGTTTAACTTATATAGTAGCGATCGATCTTTGTGTCCTCTGTGTCTCTGTGGTTCCTTCCACTGAAAAGTTCCTGAACAGTAATGATTGTAACGGAAATGGAATGACGGGACGCATTAGCAATAACTTGGGGATGATTGCCAAGAATTAGGGAAATATGGTCAGTATCGAGAATATATTGAGACACAAATCTTTATCCTCTACAGATAATATGAGGGATCTACTTCACTGTCATCATCTAAAGTACGTTCTGCTTGAAGTGTATCCATGATTTCTTGAAAATCTGCGTCATTTTCAAAGATACCTGCAAATTCTCGCCAATTGGGTGAGGGGTTATCTAGGGGTGTTGTCCATGATATCGTTTCAATTTGGCTAATTTGTTCGATAAAGGTTGTTTGTAGTTGGGAAATGGCTTCTTCTTTGGTGGGTGCTTGGACTCGAAAATGAGGCAATTCAGCGATAGATACAGCATATTGACCATTTTTAAGGGTTTCTATCAGTATTTTTACCTTTAGATTAGCTGATGGTTGGGAGGGTGGGATATTGAGATTGATGACCATAGCATTTTGTTGATTTATCGCTTTACTTCCTTATTTTAAATGACTCATCTGGTATATAAGGTTGTTTTAAAGAGTAGATATTTTTAATATATTCAACTAAAAGGTTGATTTTATTTTGATTTTTACAATTGATACTTAGTTCAAAAAAATTACAAAATTGATCGTCATTAAGCCTACTATACATTGCATAGGAAATCGACATTCTAATTAATTTTGTATCCGTTAAATAGTCTTCTATGTTAAAATTAAACATAAATATCCTCTTGGCTCTAAATTTATATTAGAGCTATATTGCTATTTATTTTTCCCTTAGAGTCAAATTTTTTAAGATTCTTTCGATGTTTGCAGTTTCTCATCTCAGCAAAAGAGAGAAAACAGCGATCGCAAACTGCGCCTTCAAATTCTTCAAACTCCCACAAAGCAGCAATCTTAAACTTTTTCTCACGATTTGGACATTTAGACAACAACTTTAAGTCATGCTTCTCACACCTCCCAACCGACTTAAACTGCCATTCAATCCGATGACAAAGCAACTCATCATTTCTGTTCAAATTGTTTCATAAAAGCTCGATCGATCCGATCTTTCCATAACCATAATAACGGTGATTGACATCCGAAACCGCCCCAAGATGCGATCGCTTTTTGGTCTCCTGTCCCGATTAAACTGAGATAATTTTTCTGGGGAAAATAGGGTTTTAAGGGCTGATTTTGCAGAATTCTTCCTAAATTATCGAACAGTGGTTTACCTTGTCGGACGGCAAAAACTCCTGCTTTCGGACGGGGATAATCTGGAATCGTGGCAATATCTCCCACGGCAAAAATATGGGGATGGGAAAGAGATTGCAGATAATTATTCACTAAAATAAACCCTTTTTCATCTGTCAGTAATCCTGACGCTTTAATCCAACTAGGGGCCGAGGCAGTCGTTACCCAAATTGTATAATCCGTGGGTAAAACTAACCCCGATGAACAGATAATCTGATCTGCTTGCACTGCCGTCACATCCGTTGATAAATATAATCTAATTCCCCTTTGTTTAAAAATATTCTCTAAACGTTGACCGACCCAATTATTATGGGCTGGTAGTAGTTTTTTTCCTCGATGAATTAGAGATAAATTCAAATTACTGCTAGAGTTGAGAATTTTGGCCAAACGGGACTGCATATTTAAAGCTAATTCGACCCCGCCCGCGCCACCACCAACAATGACGATATTGAGAGGATTATTGGGGTTACTAACCGCTTTTTTCAGGATTTCTTGCCATCCTTCCCGAAAAATCGGCACCGGTTTGGCGGGAATAGCGTACTCTTGAGCGCCGATAACATTATCTACTGCCGGGATGCTGCCGATATCGATCGAGAGATAATCAAAGGGAATCTGTAAAGAATTATTACAAATTACTTGACATTTTTCCGTATCTATGGAATTAGCCTTGTCTAAACAGAATTGCGCTTGAGAATACCTAGCTAGAGAAGGTAAATCGATATGAGTCTCAGCAAAATCATAAAAACCGGCGATGTGGCCGGGTAACATTCCCGAATAGGGGGTATGGGTGACATCGCTAATTAAAGTTAATTGAACGTTTTTTAGGGGTGATTGCCCCCAAAGACGAAGGGCGATCGCATGACTATGGCCACCACCGATAAAAACTAGACGCTTGACTAAATCCATAAAAAAACGGGATTGCTGCCAGAAAAGTTAAATTCTAATGAATATATCTTCTTACACAGAAATTCTGTTGCAAAATCGAGGGTAGATAGACAAAAACTCAAGACATCGGGACCAGGAACTTTTAACCAATGACAGTCAATTGGGATTTTGATCTTTTCGGACTCGATATTCTTAAGCAAATTCTATCTATTATCTTCGCTTCCCAATAGAGAGAAGTCTATGCAAGAAGTTTATATCGTGGCCGCAGTCCGGACTCCAATTGGTCGTTTTGGTGGGGGATTGATGGGATTATCCCCGGCCGATTTAGGGGCAACAGTGATGAAATCTGCCCTAGAAATCGCTAATTTGCCCCCAGAAGCCCTAGATTTGTACATTTTCGGCAATGTTTTGGGATCGGGTCATGGTCAGTTAATTCCCCGACAAGCGGCGATTAAAGCAGGAATTCCCGTAAGCGTGGACGGATATCGGGTGGATATGGTTTGTTCTTCGGGAATGATTGCCGTTAGTAACGCCGCTACCTCAATTCGCGCTGGAGAAGCGGATCTCATCCTCGCCGGTGGCATCGAATCCATGTCCCAAACTGGCTTTTTTCTCTCCCATCGGGCCCGGTGGGGTTATAAATTCCTCATGGGTGCGCCAGAACAATTAACGGATTTATTACTCCACGATGGCCTAACCGATGCTACCACGACTGAGGGCATGGGTTCCCAAGTCGATCGCCTCTGTCTCGATCGCGGGGTTTCTCGGCAAGCATTAGATGAAATTGCCGCTTTATCCCACCAAAGAGCGGCCACAGCCACAGAAAAAGGCTGGTTTAATGGTGAAATCGTGCCAATTGAGCTTAAATCTAAGAAAGGTTCCACAATTATTGCTCAAGATGAGGGTATTCGTTCCGATAGTACCCCAGAAGGGTTAGGAAAACTGCGGCCGGCTTTTAATCCGTCGGGAGTTTTAACTGCGGGGAATAGTAGTCAGATTTCCGATGGGGCTGCCGCTATCCTTTTAGCCAGTCAAAAAGCTGTGGATCAGTACGGTTTAAAACCAATTGCCAAAATCCTTGGCGGTGCTGTGGGTGCTGGAAAAACCGATCGCTTCCCAGAGTTCCCCGTCCTCGCGGTGAAAAAATTACTGGCATCCCTAGATAAAACGATCGAAGATTTCGATTTAGTGGAAAATAACGAAGCTTTTGCCTTAAATAATCTGCTTTTTGAGATGGATCTGGGGTTAGCGAGGGAAAAACAAAACGTTCACGGTGGTGCGATCGCCTTGGGTCATCCTATCGGCGCTTCCGGCGCGCGGATTCTGGTGACGTTAATTAACGCGTTGAAAGTACAGGATAAAACCCTCGGTATGGGGGCCATCTGTCATGGGACCGGTGGCGGAACAGCGATCGCAATTGAAAGAGTTTAGGAGGAAAAAGCTATGGTATCTCTGGGACTAGAGGAAAAAGTTATCGTCGTTACGGGCGGAAATCGAGGCATTGGGGCGGCTATTGTCTCTCTTTTGATAGATTTGGGGGCTAAGGTGGCTTACACGGATTTAGCCACGGATAATCCCCAGGGTTTAGGCATTGTGGCCGACGTGACTAAGTTGGAATCTATGGAAGCGGCAGCTCAACAAATTGAAGCGGAATTGGGACCGGTTTACGGCATCGTCGCTAACGCGGGGATTACCAGAGATAACTTTTTCCCTAAATTAACGCCGCTAGATTGGGATTTAGTGATTAATGTCAACCTAAAAGGGGTTAATCACACGATTAAACCGTTTATTGAGGGAATGTATGAACGACAAGCGGGATCGATCGTTTGTATTAGTTCTATTTCCGGTGATCGCGGTAATGCTGGCCAAACTAATTACGCAGCTACAAAAGCGGCAGTTATCGGTTTAGTCAAATCCTTAGCGCGAGAAGCTGCCCGTTATAATATTCGCGCCAATGCGATTGCGCCAGGGTTTATTAACACGGAAATGACTTTAGCGATTCCCGATAAAGTTCGCGATAAAATCACCGCCGAAATTCCCTGTCGTCGCTTCGGTGAACCCGCAGATATCGCCTGGGCAACTGCTTATTTACTCTCTCCTGTTGCCAGCAGTTATGTCTCTGGAGAAGTCCTCAGAGTTAATGGGGCCCATCACACCTAATCAGTTATCAGTTATCAGTTATCAGTTATCAGTGGGTAAGTTAAGTAGGTGGATGGAATTAAATATAAGATGAACGTAGGTTGGGTTGAAGCATGAAACCCAACGCCCGATTATGTTACGCTACCGCTAACCCATCCTACAAATAATTGTGCTTAATCAGTTATCAGTGGGTAAGTTATCAGTTATCTGTCTTCTGTCTCGGAGTCTCGACTAGGAAATTAATTTTACACGACTACTTATCAGTTATCGGGTGTAGGGTGGGTTAGTAAACTAGAGAAATTAGAGTTAAAGGAAAAGGGCAAAAATAATGGATAAACCGACACAAGCTTGGAGTGAGATGGCCGCCGATTACGTCAATCTTTGGACGGAAACTGGGGCAAAAATGTGGTCAAGTTGGTTTGATATGATGGGGGCGATACCGACTCCTATGGGCAATATTAAACCAGAATTGCAAGAGGCAACCCAGCGCTATTTTGATAATCGGGATTTATTGATCAAATTCCTAAAATTATCGATGGAAGCTTGGGAAAGTATCTTCCCAAAAATGCAAACAGGAGAAGACTGGCAAACAATTTTAGATAATTATACACAACAGATGCGCGGTCAACTGAATAGTTTTACTACTACCACTTCCCAAAGTAGTCAAGATGTCAGTCAACTATGGACAATTTACCTGCAACAATTACAAAGTCTCAATCATTTATGGTTCGATCCTTTCGTGCTGTCAAATGACACAATAACCAAAGCTTGGTTAGGTAATACTTCTTCTTTGATCGAACTCAATAATATCTATTGGCAGAAGTTTTATGATGAGACTTTTGGCCAATGGTTACAGATGCCTTTATTGGGATTGCCGCGAGAATTTAACCGCAAATTACTCGATAGTTTTGAAACTTGGCGCATTCTTTATCAGGCTAGTATTAACTATCAAATTGTGCTGGCTGATATTCAAGTTAAATCCTTTGAAGCTTTAACTAAAAAATTAGTTTTCCTCGCAGAAAAAGGTCAACCTGTCAAGAATTGGCGAGAATTTCAAGATGTGTGGAGTGTCGTCGCCGATGATATTTTTGAAAAGGCTTTTTGTCAACCAGAAAACCTAAAAGTACGGGGAAAATTTATTAATTCCCTCAATGATTATCGCCTCAAACAGCAGGATTTAATGGAAATTTACCTGCGATCGATGAATCTGCCTACCCGCAGCGAAGTCGATGAAATTCATCGGACTATCTATGAATTACGCAAAGAGGTAAAAAGTCTCAAAAAAACTTTAGGAGAAAAAAAAGCAGTAGAAAGTAACAATTAGTTAATTGTGCTTGACAATCAGGTAAGCTATCAGGAGTCAGGAGTCAGGATTCAGGAGATAGGGTGATGGTGTGTTGGGGTGTTAGGGTTTTAGGGGTTTTAGTTGAAATTCCCCCACTTCCCCACTTCCCCACTTCCCCACTTCCCCACTTCCCCACTTTTCTAGGAGAATTAAATTATGTGGCCATTTTTGACGCAAGTGAAACTGGAAGATTTTACCCAAGATTATCTAGAATTAACTCAAAAAAATCTCAAAGGTTTGGACAATCTCAAACGAGTTAAAGAAGAAGATATTCAGTGTGGAGTCTCGGAAAAAGAAGCAGTTTATCGGGAAGATAAAATCATTCTCTACCACTTTAAACCCGTGGTCGAAAAACCCTTCGAGATTCCCTTGTTGATGGTTTATGCTTTGGTCAATCGTCCCTACATGGTAGATTTACAGGAAGGGCGTTCTTTAGTGGCAAATCTGCTGAAATTAGGCTTAGATATCTACTTAATTGATTGGGGATATCCCACCAGAAGCGATCGCTGGTTAACCCTTGATGATTATATCAATGGTTATGTGGATAATTGCGTCGATTTTATTCGTCAAAGTCACCATCTCGACAAAATTAATCTGTTAGGAATCTGTCAGGGAGGAACCTTTAGTTTATGCTATAGTTCCCTCTATCCCGATAAGGTAAAAAATCTGGTGACAATGGTGACACCGGTGGACTTTTATCAAACCGAGACCCTCTTAAATATGCGCGGGGGGTGTTCCTTGGGAGCCGAAGCATTAGACATCGATTTAATGGTAGATACTATGGGCAATATCCCGGGAGATTTTCTCAACTTAGAGTTTCTGGAATTGAAACCTTTACAGTTAGGTTATCAGAAATACCTTGATTTTCCTGACATCATGGAAGACGAATCAAAATTAGTTAATTTTCTGCGTATGGAAAAATGGATTTTTGATAGTCCCGACCAAGCGGGAGAATCCTACCGACAGTTTCTCAAGGATTTCTATCAGCAAAATAAACTGATTAAAGGGGAAGTGATGTTAGGAGATAAACGGGTAGATTTACACAATCTGACTATGCCAATTCTCAATCTTTATGCGGATAAAGATCACCTTGTACCTCCCGCTTCTTCCCTCGCTTTAGGGAATTATATCGGTACTTCTGACTATACCGCTTGTGCTTTCCCGGTCGGACATATCGGAATGTATGTCAGTGGCAAAGTGCAACGGGATTTACCCCCCGCTATTACTGATTGGTTGAAAGCAAGAGGTTAAGAATCCTCGCACCTATCCCCTTTTCCCAGTTTGGGAGAGGGGTTTAGCACTTTTTTTCTCTACGGGTGTAACACAATACAACACATCGATAAAAAAACATCTACGGGCAGTAAAATAAACTTTTGTAACAGAGGATGTTAAGCACTGTTGCAAGATCGGGCAGAATCGGAGGATATCGTTCCTTTCGGCTAAACCCCTGTGGTACACTGCAAAGCGTACTCGCTCGTAAGTATGTAGGAGAAAACCTGAGTGTTAAGAGTCGCTGTTGTGGGTTCAGGGCCGGCCGGTTCTTCGGCGGCAGAAACATTAGCTAAAGCAGGCATTGAAACCTATTTATTTGAACGCAAATTAGATAATGCTAAACCCTGTGGTGGAGCGATTCCTCTCTGTATGGTGAGCGAATTTGACCTACCTCCTGAAATTATCGATCGCCGGGTGAGAAAAATGAAAATGATCTCCCCCTCTAACGTCGAAGTCGATATTAATCTCGATAATCAAGACGAATATATCGGAATGTGTCGTCGGGAAGTCCTCGACGGTTTTATGAGAGAACGCGCCCATAAATTAGGAGCGCATTTAATCAACGGAACCGTTTACGGTCTCGACATTCCCACCAATAGCACCGATCCCTATACCCTACACTACGCCGATCACTCCCACGGCAATTCCCAAGGGGAAATGAAATCTCTGAAGGTGGACGTGGTTATCGGTGCCGACGGTGCTAATTCCCGCATTGCCAAAGCTATTGATGCTGGGGATTACAACTATGCGATCGCTTTCCAAGAACGCATCCGTCTTCCCCAAGATAAAATGGCCTACTACGAAGACCTGGCCGAAATGTATGTAGGAAAAGATGTATCCCCCGACTTCTACGCTTGGGTATTCCCCAAATACGATCACGTCGCCGTCGGTACTGGCACAATGAAGGTCAATAAAGCCATGATTAAAGACCTACAAGCTGGTATTCGCGCTCGCGCGGCCCGTCGTCTGGAAGGAGGCGAGATCATCCGCGTGGAGGCTCACCCCATCCCCGAACATCCCCGTCCTCGTCGTGTAGTTGGTCGCGTGGCACTGGTGGGAGATGCTGCGGGAACAGTTACTAAGTCTTCGGGAGAAGGCATCTATTTCGCCGCTAAATCGGCGCGGATGTGTGCGGAAACCATTGTCGAAGTCACTAACGGCGGCCAACGTATTCCCACAGAGGACGAGTTAAAACTCTACCTCAAGCGTTGGGATAAGAAATACGGTATGACCTATCTGGTATTAGATATCCTGCAACGGGTTTTCTACCGTACCGATGCCACCCGGGAAGCTTTTGTGGAAATGTGTTCCGATAAGGATGTACAGAAGATGACTTTTGACAGTTATCTCTATAAAACCGTTGTTCCCGCTAATCCTCTCGTACAGATGAAGATTACTGCTAAAACTATCGGTTCTCTCCTGCGCGGTAACGCTTTGGCCCCTTAAAATCCATTGATAACCAGAAAACCCAATCTCCGGCGGTGGTTGGGTTTTCTTTTGGGTTGTTTCATCTCCTGTCTTGCTTAACAATTGAGATAGCAAATTCTCCTCAAATATGCCTGAATCGTGGGTAAGCAGCCCATATAAAGTTCATTTTGTCAAGGATTGTTAAGATGCGCTTACCCCTCGATGGGAGTCATGGTTTTCCTATTCCTAGGTCTTTCTTAAGTACCTAGGCAAAATTAATTACATACTCGCCTCCAAAATTGTCCAGCACTTTTTTAACGTAAGCGAGGAGGCTCTTTCGGTCTTTATAGGCGCTAAATTCAATCCATTCATATTTTAAAAATCTCCATAATATTTC
>NZ_JAPZQM010000195.1:0-9354 GCF_027530565.1 Microcystis sp. LE19-10.1B
GTAGGGCATACCGGAACCTTTGGGCTCGATCCAATAAACGCTTGGGGAGAGAATACCTCTACTTTTTCAGAAGCAATTCTGTCTAAGCAAGTAATCTCTGTGAACCAAGAATCCCCGTCTCTTTAGAGCGGGGAGTGTCAAGTCAATGATTCGCGTTATCCTAGTAAGCAGGCAATCGCAGCTTCTCTAGTAGCTAATCTGACAGAGGGAGTTTTAATTTGGCAGGTTGCCTGCGAATATTTAGCGGCAAGCCGCAAACTTGAGCCATTTGGGTATGACAGAGCGCAAGCCTATCAGTACATTCGAGATTTGCAACAGGTTTGGTACACAGCTTTGCCAACTTGGGCTGTGATTAATCGTGCTGAGGACTTGATGATCCGTTTTAGTTTGTCTCATTGGGATTCGATGGTGGTTGCTGCTTGTTTGGAAGCAAACGTCGAAACTCTCTATACAGAAGACTTTGGGTATTCAGACATTGATGGGCTGAAAATTGTCAATCCTTTCAAGAGTCCCTAAACCTGCCGCATCATAAGTCGTTTCCCATACCCCACTTCCCACGAAAAACTTTTTCTCTATGTGGAGAAAGATTCGCCAATAGACTGAACAAGAACCTCTAGATGGGCGAGGCTATGGGTGGCCATGGCAGTAAATCGCAGACGACTGGTGGGAACGGTAGGAGGACGAATTGCGGGGGCAAAAATCCCTTTTTCTAGCAGTTTTTGCGATAATTCTAGGGCTTGACCCGGATTGGCCACCGGTAAACATAAAATCGCCGCTTCCGAAGGCAATATATTAAGATTATTTAATTTACTCTTGACAAAATTAATATTTTGGTGTAGGCGTTGGCGACGTTCCGGCTCCAGACGAATAATCTCTAAAGCCATTCTAGCGGCGGCGGTGTCGGCGGGGGATAAACCGGTAGTATAGATCCAGGTGGCGGCGCGATTGCGGATAAAATCGATAATTTTGGCGTTTCCGGTCACATACCCCCCTAAACTGCCCAAAGCTTTACTCAGGGTTCCCATCTGAATTAATTCCCGTCCCTGACAACCACAATATTCCACGCAACCTGTGCCATTTTCCCCCATAACCCCGGTAGCGTGGGCCTCATCCACCAAAACCATGCAATTATAAATCTCGGCTAGAGCGAGAATTCCCGCTAGGGGACAGATATCCCCATCCATACTAAACACTGTATCAGTGAGCAGTAAACAATGACGATAGTGATGACGGTGGGCTAATAGCTGATTTTCTAAGTCTTCGAGACTATTGTGCCGGTATTCTTTCACCGTGGCACCGCTTAACTTGGCTCCATTTTTGAGGCTAGAGTGATTGTATTGATCGCCTAAAATCAGGTCTTTCTGCCCCACTAAACAGGTAATTGTCCCCAAATTGGCTAAATATCCCGAACTAAAAACGATCGCGTCTTCGCTATTTTTAAAAGATGCGATCGCTAATTCTAAGTCTCGATGAAGATCTCGGTGTCCACTTAATAGACGCGAGCCGGTGCTTCCGGTTCCATAGCGTTGTGTCGCTGCTATGGCTGCCGCGATCATTCTTTCATCGGCTGCTAATCCCAGATAATCATTACTGGCAAAATTGAGCAGCGATCGACCCTCTAATTCTATAACGGCTCCGCCCCGGCCTTGAATGGTTTTAACCCTTCGATACCAATCGGCCCGATGGAGGGTTTTTAAGCTATCCTCAATCCAAGAGTAAGGATGATTCATAGGCGATTGATCAATATAGCGGTTAGCTAGGGGAAAATAGCCAGATTGTTGCCGAAAAAAGGCTCTTTTAAGGGTTAATAGTTTCGTAAAAACGACAATCTTGACAGGGACCTGGGGGGTTAATCGCACAGCGCAACAGTTCGGATCTGGCGTTAAAACGACAACTAGCATCCCCCATCACCCAACGTCCTTCAATCAAACTTTTTTCGTTAGGGGTGGGAGCAGTTTGTACATAAAGGGATATTTTGCGTAAACAATAGCCACCAATCTTGTATTGATACTGGTGGTGACGTTCCAAAACCGCATAGGTTTGTCCTTTTAAGGCCAAATAATTACCCGGTTGTGGCATCCAATCCAACTGTATCTCTCCCAAACTTTGCCGCGGATGGGTCAGAATAACCTCCGTTGTTAATGAATCTTGCTCCATGATTATCCCTGTATTCTGGGCTACCTTTGCTCAATGGTAGCTTAGATCTCCGAGTCGATTAATAATTATATCTCCTGCAAAAATCAAAAATCTGACCTTAGGTGAGGAGACCCCCAGACAGAAGACTCCGAGACGGGGGGAGAAAAAAGACAAGAGACAAATATCCTAGAATTGCCAATTTCCCGATTAAAGTGGAAGATAAACCGCAGGATTTTTCCGAGAATTTACTTTAAATCTCTTGCATAATTAATTTTTCAGGGTTCAAAAACTGCAAAAATAAGGACTAAATGGCATAAAGTCTGTAAATAGACTATTTAACTAATTATTATTCATTCTTAATTCTCCTGACTACTGACTACTGGCTACTGACTCCTAACCCTCACAACAATTTTTGATTTTTACAAGAGGTCTTTTATGGTTTACCCCATCCCGCCTGAAGATAATCTACCGCAAAAATTTCCGAAAATTCCCTTAGATCGTCGCGCCTATGCTTTCCTGATCGACTTTGCCTCGATCTGGTTTTTAAGCTCCTTTGCGAACGGTACACCTGTACTGCAATTCTTCCTTTTTCTCCTGATCTGGTGGTGTTTGCGGGTGTTATTGGTAGCGCAGAATCAGGGTCAGAGTTTAGGCCGTTGGGCCTTGGATATGAAGATCATCGATCTACGACTTCAGCGTTTACCCGGAATTTTGGAGTTAAGCAAAAGAGAGGCGATCGCTGGTGGGGGGGCAGCTTTAATGATGCTAGGGTTAAATACTTTTTTTGGCAATCCTTTAAGTTTGATTTTACTATCTTCGCCCCTTTTCGCCGATTGTGGTATGGCGATCGGCGATGAACAATTGAACCGAGCTTTCCACGATCGCATCGGTGGCACGATTGTTATTCCCACCCGTCGGGGTTTTTCTCTCGATCTACGTTTAAGAAGGCTTTGGTATCAAATTAAGGGCAGAATGAGAAGATAAATATCAGTGATCAGTTATCAGTTATCAGTTATCAGTTATCAGTGATCAGTTTTAAGTTTTGAGTTTTAAGTGAGCAGTATTATAGCAGTTTTCATCAGAATGAGGTATGGGCAAGGGGCTTAAGCCCTTTGTTGGCAAAACTTGTCGATACCTCAGTAACGTGAAAAGTGCTATATGTGGGTTTTCCTGTAACGGGAAAACCCTTGATTTTGTCTCCCTGACTTGGTAATAGTCAGGAAAGATTAAGACTCCTGATGAGATCGCATTACAGTGGGAATTTAGGAAATCGGATCAGCGTTGGCATCGAAAAGCCCATAATTAAAGTTATTCCCCCATCCGACGGGCATCGGTGGGGGACAAGAATTAGTCTATTAGGAGTTTACCAAAATGTCAGAAGACAGATTAGAGCGGATCGAGAGAATAGTGGAATCGAACGCTCGCGCTATTCAAGCCCTAGCTGATGCCGTCGCTAGTGACCGCGAGGAACGGAAACAGGAGAAAAAAGGGCTTTACGATTACCTAGCTCGAATAGCAAGCGCACAATCAGATTTTTATGAGACTCAAGCCGATTTTTACCGGCATCTAGAGAGAATGGATGATCGACACGCTCAAATGATTGAAATCATCCGACAGATTAACAAGAACAGAAGCGATCAAGCCTAACCTCTAGAAGTTGCCCGTAGCCGTGCCTACGGGCTTAATTAAGCCCGTAAATATTTCGATAATGGGGTTGATGCTATAGCAGTTTTTATCAGAATGAGGCATGGGCAAGGGGCTTAAGCCCTTTGTTGGCAAAACTTGTCGATACCTCAGTAACGTGAAAAGCGCTATAAATAGCAGTTTCCCAGCATCTTTTCACTGTTTACTGTTTACCGATCACTGAAAAAGGCGGGATCGGCCGGGATCGAACCGGCGGCCTAGTGCTTAGGAGGCACTCGCTCTATCCAACTGAGCTACGACCCCAATTTTTTCCCTAACCATGATAAGACATCCACGGCTAAACTGTTGATTGCCGTGGATTATTTAGGGTTTGCTGAATAAATCTAACAACCTTGTTGGATAAGGTTTTTAGACTTTTTTCCCTCAAAAAGTGCCGACCATTGGAGTGATTGGGGGGAAAATTCCGGGACTTTTTCCCTGAAAATTAGGTAATTGACCACCTGAAAATGGGTAAAACCCCACACCCTACCCCCACGAAAAACTTTTTGCCGCAAACCCTATTTAGGGTTTTTTTTGGGGGGGTAATCTCGACTAATCGGCTAAAAAACGCCTCGATACCCACCCACTTTCTGTTTTATGGCCGTGACATTGGCAGTATGTTAATTTTATTTGCCCTTGAGGGCTTTTTGAAAATTCTTGCGGTAGGCGGGATTAACAGCCAAAAGAAGCGGCCAGAACAGCGTTAGAGCTAAACGATTGGGTAAACTGGGACTAAAATTAGTGCTTCTGTACCCATTCCAGAATTTCCAACCACCGGCACCATAAACAATTATTAAGATAAAAATAACCAGTCTCATGCCATCTCATCCTTGAATTTAGAGAATTCACATCTCCTATTTTAAGCTTGGGTTTTGCCGACTTGGGAAAAGAAAATATTGTTCTGAATCGGGGGGACGGTGTTAGAATGCCGGTTAGGAACTGGCTCGATCGAGGTCGGGAAACTAAAGCCATAATTTGGAAAAACTATTTAAAAACGGCGAAAAGATAGCCTTGGGAGGAAATTATGCGAGCGGTATTAATGGCAGGTGGTTCAGGGACAAGATTACGTCCGCTTACTTGTGATCTTCCCAAACCGATGGTCCCGATTCTCAACCGTCCCATCGCCGAACATATTATTAATTTACTACGAAAGCATGACATTACCGAAATTATCACCACCCTGCACTATCTCCCCGATGTCATGCGCGACTACTTTCAAGACGGCAGCGACTTTGGGGTAAAAATCACCTACGCTGTGGAGGAGGATCAACCCCTAGGCACCGCAGGATGTGTGAAAAATATTGCCGAATGGTTAGATGATACCTTTCTGGTGATTAGTGGCGATAGTATCACCGATTTTGACCTGCAAAAAGCGATCGCATTCCATAAAGGTAAAAACTCGAAAGCAACCCTCGTCCTGACGCGGGTTGCCAATCCGATCGAATTTGGGGTAGTGATTACCGACAAAGAAGGCAGAATTCGCCGTTTTATCGAAAAACCATCCACCAGCGAGATTTTTTCCGATACTGTCAACACCGGAACCTATATTCTCGAACCAGAAGTCCTCGATTATCTCCCCTACAAAGAAGAAGCCGACTTTTCTAAAGATTTGTTTCCGCTGCTGCTGCAAAGGGGCGAACCTATGTATGGTTATGTGGCCGATGGTTATTGGTGCGATGTCGGTCATCTGGAGGCCTACCGAGAAGCGCAATACGACGCTTTATCCGGCAAAGTTAACCTAGAATTTCCCTATCGAGAAAAATCCCCCGGGGTGTGGGTCGGTACTAATACCTATATCGATCCTAGCGCCCACATTGAGGCCCCGGCCATGATCGGCAATCATTGCCGCGTTGGTGCAAATGTTCTGATCGAGAGGGGTTCGGTTATCGGCGATAATGTCACCATCGGTGCTGGTTCCGATCTGAAACGTCCCATCCTCTGGAATGGTGTGGTGATCGGGGATGAGGTCAATTTAGCCGCTTGTACGATCGCTAGGGGAACCAGAATCGATCGACGGGCCCAGGTACACGAAGGTGCGGTGATCGGACAATTATCGATCGTCGGGGAAGAAGCGCAGATCAATTCCGGGGTCAGAGTCTGGCCGAGTAAACAGATCGAATCGGGAGCCATCCTCAATATTAACCTGATTTGGGGAAATACTGCCCATAAAAACCTCTTTGGTCAACGAGGAGTATCGGGACTCGCTAACATCGATATCACGCCCGAATTCGCCGTTAAACTGGGGGCAGCCTACGGTTCCATCCTGAAACCGGGGTCAACGGTAATCGTCTCCCGGGATCAACGCAGTGTCTCGCGCATGGTCAGTCGATCGCTGATTGCCGGTTTAATGTCCGTGGGGGTGAATATCCAAAACCTACAAGCGAATGCTTTACCGATTTCGCGGACTTTAGTGGCTAAATTAAACGTAGTCGGTGGCATTCACGTTCGCATTCATCCCGATCGCCCAGATTTTCTCTTAATCGAGTTTTTAGACGAAAAAGGGATTAATGTTTCCAAAGCGAGGGAAAAGAAAATCGAAGGGGCCTATTTCAAAGAAGATCTGCGACGGGTGGGAATGCAGGAAATCGGCAGTATGTCCTATCCGGCTGATATTCTCGATAATTACCGCAAAACCTTTGAAACTCAGCTAAATGTAGAGGCTATTCGCAATAGTAGCTCCAAAATCGTCATTGATTACGCCTACGGAGTCTCAGGGGCAATTTTACCAGAATTACTGGCCAAATTTGGCTGTGATGCCGTGGTTCTCAATGCCAGTTTACGTCAGAATGCCCTTTCCATGCAGGAAAGAGAGTTACTAATCCATCAATTGGGCCATGTGGTGGAGGCCCTGAAAGCGAACTTAGGGGTACAGGTTTCGGCCAACGGGGAACAATTAGTCCTCGTCGATGAGAGTGGTTTATCGATTCGCGGGGAACAATTAACTGCTCTAATGGTGAATACAATTCTGACCGCCCATCCTCGCGGTACAGTGGTAGTGCCGGTTCATGCTTCTAGTGCCGTGGAACAGATCGCGCGTCGTCACGATGGCCGGGTGGTGCGGACAAAAGCCAGTCCTAGCGCTTTAATGGAAGGATGTCAAACCAATCCTAATGTGGTTTTAGGAGGATGTGGGCAAACTGGCTTTATTTTTCCGCAATTACATCCCGGTTTCGATGCCATGTTCAGCGTGGCGAAACTTTTGGAGATGTTAACCATTCAGGAACGTTCTCTAGCTCAGGTGCGGGCCGAGTTACCGCGCATTTATAATAAGAATACGGCGGTGCGCTGTCCTTGGAAAGTCAAGGGATCTCTGATGCGCTATCTGGTGGAGACTCACGCGGATCTTAATCTAGAGTTGGTCGATGGAGTCAAGGTGATTAATCCCCTTAATGATGACTGGGTATTGATTTTACCCGATGCTGGAGAACCTTTAGTGCATATCTATGCTAACAGTGAGCAGCGGGAATGGGTCGATCGGACAATTAAAGAATATCGTCATCGTGTCCAGTATTTCGTCGAACATTACCAGGGCGAAATAGTGATGATTTAAGAGTTTTCTGCCCTATTAGCCCCGAAACTTGACTATGATGACTTTTTTGACCTAAAAAGTGTCCTAGCCCTGTAGATGCTCATTTTTCCCGCAAAAGCAAGGCGATTCGATCAGCCGCTGCCTCACCAGTGCGGATCGCTCCCTCGAAAAATCCCGGCCAGCGATCGGCCATTTCTGTGCCGGCCCAGTGAATCGGTCCGACGGGAGTAAAAAGAGCCTCGCCGAAACTTGTCCAGACTCCGGGGGGCATAAAAGCGGAATATGCGCCACCAGTCCAGGGATCCCCAGGCCAATCCACCTCATCGTAACTGATCGGGAAAAGGGCCTCTTGACCGAAATAAATAGCTAAATCCGAGAGGACGGCGGCACGGCGCGCCGGACTACTCATGGAGCGCCAACGACTATAGCGATCGCCAACCACAAAGGTGGCGATTACCCCGACGCCGGTTTCGGGATCGGAACTATCGGCACAGAGTTCCAACCATTGACAATTCCCTTGAGCAAGTCCCGCTAGTCCCTGTTTTCGCCAGAAAGGTCGCTCATAGGAAATCAGGACTTTAGCGCAGCATCCCATCGGTACTCGTTGGGTTAGTTGTTCTCGCTGGGGTGGCAGCGGGGGATGATAAATAATGCGGCCGGCAAGATGGGGCGGCATGGCAATGATGGCAAATTTGGCGGTAAAAGTATTCTGGCTGGTTTCTACGGTCACGCCGGCCGAGTCATAATTAAGGCGAAAAACCGGTTCCCCCAGTCGAATTCGCTCTCCTAACTCCGCCGCGATCTTGTCGGGAATTTGTCCCGCTCCGCCATGGATCAGTTCGGCTTCTGGATGTTCGGCCTGAGGGGCGCAATTTTGTCCCCAAAGAACGTGCAGTAGTGAGACTTGGTTGGGTTCGGCCGGCCCGAGAAAACCCACTGCACGCGCCATATAAGCAAAATACCATTGACCAAAATCTGTGCTGGTGTTTTCTTCAATCCACTGAGCAAAAGTTTTACTGTCTAGTTTTTTGGTGTGATCGTTGCTTTGGGGATAACCTGAAGGTAGGGTTTTGGTTAGTTCTTGAAAACGCGCCCATGCTGACATCGCATCTTGCCATTCTGCTGCGCCGATATCGGGTACTTCTCCCTCGTGGAAACCTTGAAAAAAACCATTGAATTCATAGCGTTTGTTGTTAAAGACTAGGACGGTTTTTCCCTGATTGGGAGAGGGAAAACGACGTATTTTATACTCGTCGAGGAGGGCTAAAAAACGCTCTTGGGTTGGGCCCACCCACTGACCACCTCGATCGATCCACTGTCCGGAGGGGAGATATTGACCAGACATTCTGCCACCGTAACGATTTCGCGCTTCGATTACCAGAACTTGATGACCTTGCCTCTGGAGATTACGCGCGGCGATTAATCCTGCTAATCCCGCCCCGACAACGATACAATCATAGCTAGTCCACTGGAGATTTGTCATGATTTTAGCTCCACAGAATATTTTATAATTAGGGTTTGCTGAATAAATCTAAAAACCTTGTTGGATAAGGCTTTTAGACTTTTTTGACCTCAAAAAGTCCCGACCCTTGCAGTGATTGAGGGGAAAATTCCGGGACTTTTTCCCTGAAAATTAGGTAATTGACCAGGTGAAAATGGGTAAAACCCCACACCCCACACCCCACACCCCACACCCAGCCACCAGGAAAAAATTTTTCAGCAGACCCTAGATAGATTGTTTACTAGCTCTAAAAGGTGTAGTAATTGCGGGTATATTGCCCTTGAAAATGCCGTTAAATATTCGAGAGTGGGACTGTCGGCTCTTCTGGTTTCTGTGTGGAGGGAAGAAGAATAGGGATAATTTTAGGCTCTTCGGGAATTGTTATGCAAATAATTAACTTAAAATAAAATTCGATGAGAGCAACTACGCTCAAAAGTAGCTGAAATCCATATAGGGAAGGACTTAAGGCATCAACAGGTTAATACCAAAAGATAGACAATCGAGT
>NZ_JAPZQM010000339.1:0-1192 GCF_027530565.1 Microcystis sp. LE19-10.1B
TATTATATCAAATCTTAACTCAATTGTCTATCTTTTGGTATTAACCTATTTGTGCCTTAAGTCCTTTCCTGTATGAATTTCAGCTACTTTTGAGCGTAGTTGCTCTCATCGAATTTTATTTTAAGTTAATTATTTGCATAACAATTCCCGAAGAGCCTTTATTATTTACCGATGCCACCCCGTCCTGTGGCCTTATAGGTGGAACCAAATCCAGTAGAAGACCGACCGCGAATAACGCCTGAGCCAATAGTCCCCGAAGGTCGAGCGGGAGCCGTAAAACGAGTATGTTGTGGAACTAAAATTTTAGTGCCTGGGGAGTAACGGGGTAAACTACGACCATAGGGGGTGACTAAATTGCCTGCGTTGCCTTGATAAACCGTTGTCGGACGATAGAGACGATGCTGGATACCGCCATGATAAAAATAAACGAAGTCATAGGTATTAGGATAGATAAAAGTTCCGCCAAAACTAGGATAGTAGCCGGTTCGTGGTTGACCACCATTTTCAGTAGCGGGACTACAGGTTAATCCCTCTGTTTGACATTGCTCCAAAGTGTCGTAAACGGGAGCATTACTTTCGTGTTCCCGTAAGGCTAGGGCTAGTTGTGCTTCACAGTCTTCTGGTGTTATGATCGGGGCGCTCGGTGTAACGGTACTTTTCCCCTGATTAACAGCCTGTTGTTGTTTGGTTAATTGTTGTTGACATTGACTGACATTTTCGTAAAAGATAGCTTCTACAGGTTGATCGGCAATCGCATCGTTAGGAGGCACTTCTGGGACAGAAGAAATATCAGAATTATCACTACAACTGGCGGTTAAGGTGGCGCAAAAAACCGCTAGAGCAAGATAGGAGAAGATTTGTTGGCGGCGGATCGGAATAACGCTTCTAGGTTGCATAATTTTAACCTCATAAATATTATGATATTTGGCTCTTCGTTACTCTTTATGCTAAATCAACATACAAGATGCCAAGACAACATACTTCTAACCCAAAAATTCCGAAACTGGTTTGGAGAAATAATTAGTTATTTCGAGCGAAGGACAACGAATGGGATGGTCGAGGGAATCAACAATAAACTTAAACTAATAAAACGGAGAGCCTATGGCTTGAGAAACTTTCGGAATTTTTGGGTTAGAAGTATGTTGTCTTGGCATCTTGTATGTTGATTTAGCATAAAGAGTAACGAAGAGCC
>NZ_JAPZQM010000559.1:0-3988 GCF_027530565.1 Microcystis sp. LE19-10.1B
AACCCTTATAGAGAAAGGCATTTAGCGATTTTTGTCAATTGTTTTTATCTAGAGCGAACTAATCAATTAAGTCTCTTGCCAGATAAGGATTTAGTCGATTTATGCCCCCCTATCGAACCATAACAAGTAACGAAGAGCCCAATAAAACGCTCCAAGGAATCACTAACCATCGCTGTTCTGTCAAGTAACTCATGACATCCGAATGTACCCGGTTTGAATTGCTCAAGAACCTGTTGTTCTTGTTCTTGGAGGAAGTCTTTTAACTCTTCTTGACGCTCTATTTCAATAGCGTTATCCTTAACCACAACCATACTATTCAATTCAGTCATTCAACCCTCCAATTCAGCTTGCCGTAGAATGTTTTTGTAAGTTCCGATAGGTATATCATCTGACAGTTTACAAGGAACGGTAACTTTACTCAGCTTGACAGGGTGTTTAAACTGACGATGGCTTCCTTTTTGCGAAACTTGCAACCAACTATCATCAATTAGGCGACAGATAACCTCACGAACCCTCATACCCTTAATTTTAACCTACACTTATCTTATCGAAAATTTGGGTTTAAAACCCCGTCCTTTTAGGACGGCTTTAAGCTACAATGGAAAATGAAGTCAACTTCTTAAAGAAGTCGGGTATCTGAAATCATCACAGAAGAGGAGAAATAACAAGAAGGATTTCCTAGACTGTGAACCTTAAGATTGTTACAAGATGCTAAAATTAGGAAAACCTGCTAAAATCAGGATATGCCAGCTAAAGATACCTTTCACCATGCTGTCCGAAATGCACTCATAAAAGCAGGTTGGACGATTACCCATGATCCTTTTACCCTAGAGTTTGAAGATGTTAACTTTTATGTGGACTTAGGAGCAGAAAAAGTTATTGCAGCACAAAAAGAACGAGAAAAAGTTGCCATTGAAATCAAAAGTTTCTTAAGAGATTCAATTGTTACAGAACTACATTTAGCCTCTGGACAATATCTTAACTACCGTTTTGCTCTTTCGGAAATTGAACCTGATAGAACCCTATACTTAGCCATCCCTAATGATACTTATGAAGTGTTTTGTCATAGCCGTTTTGTTCAAAGAATTCTAGAACATTATCAAATCAAAATTATTGTCTATAACCCTGAAATAGAGGAGATCGTAGAATGGCAATCAACTACAGTGAATTAGTTAAATCCCTAATTGAAGAACAAGCTAAAATTCAGCAGTCTAGTGAAATTTCCCTAGAAATAATCTTTGACGATCTGAGAAAACATTATTTATTAGTACAAGTTGGTTGGCATAATAATCATTGGATTTATGGATGTCTTTTACATTTAGATATTATTAACAACAAAGTTTATATTCAACAGAACAACACAGAAATTTCGGTGGCTGAAAAGTTAGTTGAACTAGGAATTCCTAAAACAGATATTGTCATCGGATTTCACTCTCCATTTAAACGAAAATTCACAGAATATGCCATTAATTAGGAGTACAAATAAAATGGAAAAACAAATTATAAAACATTAGAATTACCAATAGAATTAATTCAAGAAACTCTCTCTATTCTAGATCGTGAAACTGCCGTCTTAGTTGAGCAAGCTTTATCCTAAACTACCATGAAAATACAAGGAATTATCAAAGGCAATACTATCGAGCTATTAGAGGATTTATCTCTTCCTAATGGCGTAAAAATTTCTCTGGAAATCCCCGATAATTTAATTCAAAAAAAATTATTGTGGGAAGAATTAGAAACTCTTATTGGAGTATGGAAAAATCAACCAGAACTCGATGATATTTTTTCTGAAATTGACCAAGAACGCCATGCCGATCTAGGTGTGGAAATTAAATTCGATGATTAAGCCGAAAATTCATGTATTTACTGGATACTAACATCCGTATTGCCATTCTCAAAGGGAATCTGACGGTCGTTTCACATTTTAGACTTAAGTATCAGGAATCTTACCTGTCCACTTTAGTCTTAGGGGAGCTATATAAAGGAGTTTATTGCTCAACTCAGCTAGAACGTAACTTAGATACATTAACTAGATTTGCCAACCAGTTACCGATAATAGCTTTTGATCAACAAGCTGCAATCGAATTTGGCAAAATTCAATCTGAACTTAGAAAAATTGGCAAACCAACAGGACAGTTAGATGCTTTAATCGCAAGCGTTGCTCGTTCTCGGCAGGATATTTTAGTAACCGATAATACTCGTCATTTTGAAAATATTTCTAATCTAGTAATAGAAAACTGGTTACAGCCCTAAAATTAAAAAATCGAACTATGCCTACCCACGACATCATCGACAATCGCCAGCAAAAATTAGTCGATAACATCAACCAAATTCTCCACTCTTCAGAAGCCGCTCATTTTGCCGTCGGTTACTTTTTCCTCTCCGGCTTTACTGCGATCGCAACTCGTCTCGCCACCATCCCACAAATGCGCCTCCTAATTGGCAACACCAGCAACCGGGAAACCATCGAACAATTAGCAGAAGGCTACCGCCGCTTAGAATTAATTAAAAACCATCTGGAAGCACAAGAATACCCCAAACGGACAGAACGCAAGCAGATGGCAACAGAAACCGCCGACAATATTCGTTCCAGCGTCGAACTGATGGACCAAACAGATGAAGCAGAAACCTTAGTAAAAAATCTGGTTCAAATGATTGAAGAAAAACGCCTTCAGGTGCGAGTTTATACTAAAGGGCGACTCCACGCTAAAGCCTATATCTTCGACTACGGGACAATTTATAACCAGCAGGGACAACCTTTGGAACGTCAAGAAAAAGGCCTTGCTATCGTTGGTTCTTCTAACCTTACTTTATCAGGAATTTCCCACAATACCGAACTTAATGTTATCGTTCACGGTAATGAAAATCATGCCAGTTTAACAGAATGGTTCAATCAACTTTGGCAGGAAGCAACAGAATTTGATGAAACACTGATGCAGTCTTTACAACAGTCTTGGGCGATGATGCCAGTACGTCCCTACGACATCTATATGAAAACTCTCTATATGCTCGTGCGCGATCGATTGACAGAAGAAACTGCCAGTGAAATGATGATAGATAACGAAATTACCGAGAAACTAGCAGACTTTCAAAAAGTAGCAGTTAACCAAGCTGTTAAACTCATCCGCGAGTATGGAGGTTGTTTCGTTTCCGATGTGGTAGGACTAGGAAAAAGCTTTATTGGTGCTGCCATTGTCAAACGCTTTGAACAAGTGGAAAAAGCCCGCCCCTTAATTATTTGTCCAGCGCCACTGGTGGAAATGTGGGAACGCTACAACGAAATTTATCAACTTAACGCCCGCGTTTTATCGATGGGATTGCTGCGGGAAGATGAAACCAGTGGCATCAGAGTTTTATTAGAAGATTTTAAATACAAAGATCGAGATTTTATCTTAATTGATGAAAGTCATAACCTGCGGAATGCCGCAACCCAAAGATATAAAATCGTCGAAGCCTTTTTAGCAGCCGGGAGACAATGCTGTTTTTTAACAGCAACTCCTCGCAATAAAAGTGCTTGGGATATTTACCATCAGATTAGGCTCTTTCATCAAGATGATAAGACAGATTTACCCATAGATCCGCCCGATCTAAAAGAGTATTTTAGATTAGTAGAGAAAGGGGAAAAACAGTTACCTGACTTGTTATCTAATATCTTGATCCGGCGCACTCGCAACCACATTTTGCGCTGGTATGGCTTTGATGCTAAGACTCATAAACCCGTAGATTCAGACAATTTCAAGGATTATTTAAACGGAAATCAACGCGCTTACGTTATTGTGGGTGGTAAGCATCAGTTTTTTCCCAAAAGAGAACTACAAACCATTGAATATAGTATTGAAGATACCTATAGACCTCTTGCATAATTTTTTTATGGTATAATATAAGGTTTTGCTTTTTTCTCAATTCTTAGATTGAAGTGGAAAAAAGAATAAAATGTGATCTTAGGTCAGGAAATCATCTATAATTTTGCTATGTTTATTAGCAAAAT
>NZ_JAPZQM010000427.1:0-15856 GCF_027530565.1 Microcystis sp. LE19-10.1B
GAAATATTATGGAGATTTTTAAAATATGAATGGATTGAATTTAGCGCCTATAAAGACCGAAAGAGCCTCCTCGCTTACGTTAAAAAAGTGCTGGACAATTTTGGAGGCGAGTATGTAATTAATTTTGCCTAGGTACTTAACTGATCACTGATTAAATGCCGTGACTTTTGCCGATCACCCAATGACGACGGAAGAAGCGAGCGAGCGAGGTTTCTTCTAAGGATAAGTAAATCGGTCTTCCGTGGGGACAGGTGCGGGGATTACGGGTATTTTGCCAATCATCGAGTAAATTCTGCATTTCTTTTAAACTTAAAGCTGTACCGTTGCGGATAGCACTCCGGCAAGCGGTAGCCACCTGAGCGGTTTGTAAATCCCCCCCTAAACTTAATTCTAGTAAAGCATCAGCCCGATCCTCGCGTTCTTTGAGTAGAACAGGAATACTACGAATTGCCCAAGAGCGATCGCCAAAACTAGCAATTTCTAATCCTAAACGTTGTAATTGTTCGATTTGTCGAGTAGTTAACTGATTTAAGATGATCGGAGTATCTAACGGCACGATTTCCCAGTTATCCTCTAAACGTTCGTACAAAACCCGCTCATGGGCAATATGTTGTTCGACTAACCATAATCCGTGAGGATGTTCGGCAACTATGTAAGTTTGGTGAATTTGGGCTACTGCCTTTAATTCCAGCCGATTTTTCGGGGATTTCTCCCCTATTGTATAGGTGCTTTTTTCTTCGGCAGCCTTGAGAATTTGACTGACGCGCTGATTTTGCGCTTTTTCGGGTATATGTTCGGGATTTAGTCCTAACGCCTTGTCTATGGCTGAAATTATCTGTTCTTGCCAAAAAATGAGGTTATGCAGGTATATTTCCGCTTTGGCTGGGTGACGATTCCAATCGATCGAACGAGGGTTAAGATGTAGATGGAGAAAGCAAACGGGATAGCGATCTTTAGGGACTGTGCGAGCGAAAGCTTCAAATATTGCCTGTTCTAACTCCGATGAGCGCACCATTCGCCCATTAACAGCAATTCTAACCCAATCTGGTTGATGGCGAGAAATGCGATCGGGCAAACCAATGACTAATTCAATTTGAGCAGATTCTGCGTCAGGAGTCGTTAAGTCAAGTTTTAGGGATACTAAATCGTTCAAATGCAGAGATTTAACTAATTGGGGTAATATTTGACTGGCATCCTTACCCGGACTAATGCGTAACCAATCTTGATGATCTTGAAAAACCTGCCAAGTAATTTGGGGATGACAGAGAGCAAAATTATGAATTAAAGTCTGTATATCCTTTAATTGTTTTTTAATTGACGGTAAAGCTTGACGACGCACGGGAAAGTTACCAAAGAGATTCTCTACCGTGACGATAGTACCGATAGCTATAGGAATCGTTTCTAAATTACCCGGCTCGCCTTGGTGATTGTAAAGACAATAACAACCTAAATCATCGTCATGGCGACTGGCAACCCGCAGATGCGCCACCTGTGCGATACTGTGCAAAGCTTCACCACGGAATCCGAGACTGGTAATCTGCCAAAGATCGTCCCGTTGGCGGATTTTGCTGGTACTGTGGGCATAGCTACACAGTTGCAAATCTTCTCTAGACATTCCCCTGCCGTTATCCGATACTTGTATTCGCCAGTTTTGGGGAGATATATCGATGGTAATCCTATCTGCCCCCGCATCAATGGCATTTTCGACTAATTCTCGCACCACAGCGCCTAAAGAGTCGATTACCTCTCCTGCGGCAATTAAATCGATTACGTCTTGGGGTAAAACTTGTATGGGCAAGGTCATCAATTAATGGTTTTAGCCAAGGGCAAACTCGGTATATTGTCGCACAGGGGGCCCATGGTAAGCTAAAACGATGTCTTGTTTGGGGACTCCCCTAGCTACCAATTTATCAGCGATCGCTGCTGCTGTGCCGTCCTGCTGCACCCAGATTTTATTACTAATAATATCAACGGGAATTATACAGCCATAAATGCCCGTGCTGCTGTCCCCGTAACCGAATCAAAAAATGTTTCGGTTTTGACGGGATCACTAGGCTCTCTCAGTAGGGAATCTGATTTTTGTGAATTACTGTTTGAAAGAGTCCCCGACCGAGAAAATATTGATAGAGTATTGATTAGGAGACTAGGAAAAATTCAACTTTAAGAGGATTGTCACTGATGACAGCAGTTACCGAGAATGATCTGAAAAGGTTAGAAGATTTAATCGTTAGCGGACAGAAAGCGATCGAATCCCGACTAACAGCGATCGAGTCCCGACTGACAAACCTAGAAAATGGACAGAAAGCGATCGAGAACAGTCTAGGAGAAATTAAAGGAGATATTAAGGCCTTAGATGCCAAAGTTATGGGACTAGAAAAGCGGGTTGACGATCTTAACGCACGAGTCAACATTACGACCATTGGATTCCTTAGCATTGTCGGCATTTTGGTGACAGGAATGCTGACTATTGCAGCAAAACAGTCTTTTTCCCCTAGTCCCTAGAATGATACTAAATCCTGTGTAAAAGGTATAGGAGAGTAGGTGAGTGCCAAAGCACTGGAGCGTGGAAAAACAATCGATAACTTGGCAGTTAATCACACTATTAAAAACGGATTTGGTGTAAGACGGCCTAAATAAGTCGATATATGGTTCTGCTCGCTGTCTATGCCGGGGAGAAATCCCTCTGGCATTTCTCCAGTGCGGAATGTAGGCTAAAAATTGGCCCAGTCAGGAAATCTTGATGTTAAATTCCCCAAAAATTGCGCTAGGATCGGCTTCATAGCACAGGAAAGGCGATCGAGTGGGATAACCGATCCTGTGGCTTGAGAAGGTGACTGTATAATTGTTAGAGTGTCAATAGATCAATTCCAGAGGAATCATGAGCAATATCCAAGATAAAATTCAAGAAGAGCTAGAAAACGCCAGAGCCGTCTGTAGTACGGAAGGTGCCACCTCTGGCGAATGCGCCGCCGCTTGGGATGCGGTGGAAGAATTACAAGCAGAAGCCGCTCACCAACGTCAGGACCACCCCCAAAAAACCTACTTCGAAAATTATTGTGATTCTAATCCCGATGCCGCCGAGTGTCGCATTTATGAAGATTAATGCAGTCAGGCAGCGGTTTTTTCTCTCCTCACAGTAGAATCCTAGCTTTAGGGCGATCTCAGCTATAAAGGGATCGCCCCTCGTTTTTTTGTTTGTTGGTCAAGCTGTGGCCGATTTTGGCTCCTGCGTCCGAAGACAGTAAAATATTGACAGTGTAATTATGTCTGAATAGTTTATGAATCAACTTTGGTTTCGTCCTCTCGTTTGGATAGATTATCGTTTAGCCGTCCTATTTACGGTGATTATTCCGGCAATTTTGTTAATTTGGTCTTTATTTGCAAAAATCGAATCATTACAAAAATTGTTGATTATCTATTGGCGAGTGGCTAGTCTTTTATTAATTACTGTATATTTAATGATCGCTTCCTGGCCGATTGGTTTTGTTACCAGTTTTTTAGCTAAGATTTTAATCCCGATTTCCCTCTGGTTTTGGGTGGATATTAACGATGAAATTAAAGATTTACCCTCCAGTCCAATTAAATTTGTCACCACTGCTTGGCGTTGGGCAGTAACGATTTATTGTCCTTTGGGCGCAATTTCTACCTTACCTTTTCTCTCCTGTGCTATGTCAGGGGAATTGCTAAATTCTCCCTATTGTCAAGTTTGGCAGGAAGCACCTTGGCAGTTTCGCGAGATTTTTCATTCAGAAGCTACCGCTAATGTTTTGGGCTTTTTTGGTTTAGTTGGTCTCTCTTTTTATACTCTCTATTTTGCCCATTTTCTTCTTATTCGCCTTGGCAAACAGGGACGTTCAGCTTTACAATAGGAGGTCTTTAGCTATCGATAATTAGCCATTTTTCTATGAATATTGGTAAACAACTCGAACAATACACCCTCAAAAATCCCCAAGAGGTTTTATTAGTGACTATTGCTGTGGATGGGGAGGAGGAAGAAATCTCTATTTTTAAAGGTTTTTCTAGTTCCCTTACCCGCAGCACCCCCTACGATCCCGATATTCCGATCATTCCTGAAACTGCTAGAGTTATTAAGATAGATCGTCTTGCTAGTCCTTATCATCCCCTTAATCCTCGCTATATCCAAGAAAATCTTACCTTAGAGGAAATGCAATCTTTACTGATTAATTGAAACGGTAATTTTGCTTGGATAATATCAGCACCCATCTCGATGGATTTAACAGCTTTTATTTACCATCCATAAACTTTGTCTATCTAGACAAGAGGTAAATTTTGCGGCGTTTTAGTGGTAAAATTACCAAAGAACAATAATCGCTGCCAGTATTCAAGCTGTCAAAGTGGATTTCATCCTCGGTATCGATCGAGAACAATCAAAAAACTGGAGAATAATCTGGAGAATCTATGCAACTTAAACAATCTAACCAAGAACTGTTACAAATTGAGTATTTAGCCACCGGTGCCACGGGACAAAACATGGTTAAAGATGATGGCAAAGATGTGATTGAAGGATTAACTAAAACCCCCAAAAGTTTACCATCTAAATATTTTTATGATCGGCAAGGTTCGCAACTTTTTGAAGAAATCTGTCAATTGCCAGAATATTATCCCACTAGGACAGAAACCGCTATTCTCCAAGAATATGCTCAAGAAATTGTCGCCTATACAGGAGCCTGTGAATTGATCGAATTAGGTAGTGGTAGTTCCACGAAAACTCGTCTGTTATTGGACGCTTACTATCAGCAACAAAAATCCTCTAAATATGTACCTATCGATGTTAGTGAAACTATTCTCCAAGCTAGTGCCATAGAATTACAAAAAGAATATCCTAATTTACTTATTCAGGGGTTAATTGGAACCTATGAACAGGCCCTAGCCTATTATCAAAATGCTTCCGATAATACCAGAATGATTTTTTTCTTGGGAAGTTCGATCGGTAATTTTTCTGCGGCTGAATGTGATAAATTCTTAGAAGAAATTGCCACTGTCTTAAAAGCTGGAGATTATTTTTTATTAGGGATTGATCTCCAAAAACCAGCGGCAATTCTAGAAGCAGCTTATAATGATGCCCAAGGGGTGACAGCAGCTTTTAATTTAAATATGCTTTCCCATTTAAATTGGCGTTTTCAAGCTGATTTTAACCTTGATTTATTTAGTCATCAAGCTATCTATAATCAAGACAAATCCCAAATTGAAATGTATTTAATTTGTCAAAAAACTCACCATGTTCATCTTAAAAAACTCGATTTAACAGTTAATTTTCAAGCATCAGAAAGTATTTTGACAGAAATTTCGCGTAAATTTAACCTAGAAACTATGGAAAAAGACCTAGAATCAAAGGGATTAAAACCGCTTAGGGTTTTCACCGATCCTGAAAATTTATTCGGGTTAATTCTCTGTCAGTTATACCTGTAAATAACGAAAACATTATCATCAGTAATAGAGGCATAAAAACATGGAAAAGATTCAAGCACAGGCTCCTATCTCTCTAAGTAACTGTAGTCGAGAAAATATACTGGACTATTTTGAAAATGCTTGGCAATTAGAAGATATGCTGTTAAAAAGCATCATCAAAGAAGAAGCTTTTTATTGTAACCCTGACGATTTAAGAAATCCCCTCATCTTTTATTTAGGTCATGCCGCCGCTTTTTATCTGAATAAATTGCAGCTGGTTAACCTATTAAAAAAAAGCCCTAATCCTGACTACGAATTATTGTTTGGAGTGGGAGTAGATCCGGCAACTCCCGCAGAATTAAACTCTGCTATCGCCCATATTCAGTGGCCCGGGGTGGCTAAGGTTTGGGAATATCGGCAACAAGTCTATGAAATTGTGGTCGAAATAATTAAAAATACCCCCCTTAATCTTCCTATTCATCCTCAGCATTCTCTCTGGTCATTAATGATGGGAATTGAGCATCAGCGTGTTCACTTTGAAACATCTTCAATGTTACTCAGACAACTGCCCTTAGATTGTCTGCAACGTCCTTCAGGTTGGCATTATGCCCCTGCTTTTGGTCAAGCTAGTCCTAATCAAATGGTGGCGGTTTCTGGGGGAATAGTAGAAATTGGTAAACCCCAAGATTCTCCTGTTTATGGTTGGGACAACGAGTATGGTTATCGCCAAGTTCAAGTTAACAATTTTCTGGTGAGTAAATATATGATTACCAACGGAGAATTTAAAGAATTTGTCCATAATGGTGGCTACGAAAATCCCAGTTATTGGGATGAAGAAGCTTGGCAATGGAAAAATCATTATCGAGTCAAATATCCTAAATTTTGGCTGGTAGATGAGCGAGGAAATTATCAATATCGAGCCATGTTTGATGCTCTCGATTTACCTCTTGATTGGCCGGTAGAAGTGAACTATTATGAAGCGATCGCTTACTGTCGTTTTCAAGGTCAAGGAATACGTTTAATGACGGAAGCTGAGTGGAATTTAGTCACCTATGGCAGTCAAAAAAATCGATGTTATACCCTAGAAAACGATAAATTTGATGACTATAACCTCAATTTAAAATTCTGTTCTCCCACTCCCGTGGGAATGTTAAAAAATACGGGCAATAACTCAGAAATTTATGACTTACGCGGTAACGTCTGGGAATGGCTAGAAGATGATTTTAATCCCTTAACTGACTTTCAACCCCATTACCTCTATGCTGACAATTCCACTCCTTTCTTTAATAGTCAACATAAAATGATGTTAGGAGGAGCTTGGGTGACTAACGGCACAGAAATCCTACCCTACTATCGCAATTGGTTTCGCCGGAATTTTTATCAACACGCTGGTTTTAGAATCGCGCAAAGTCTTTAGGTAGGGTGTGGGGTGTAGGGTGTGGGGTGTAGGGTGTGGGGTTTTATCGATTTTCAGGGAAAAAGTGCCTAAAATTTCCCTGCGATTACTCTAAGAGTCGGCACTTTTTGATGTCAAAAAAGCCTAAAGATATTATTCAACAAGGTTTTTTAGATTTATGCAGGCAACCCTAGGTAATTGCCAATTTCAAGAAAAATTTTTCGGAAAAGTCGTCCCTCGATCGCTACAATAGAACCTAATAGAATGCCGATAAACTCGATCGCCATGAATCAACCTGCAATTTTTCATCTCGCTATTCCGATTACCGATGTGTCCACCGCTAAAAGCTTTTACTGTGATGGTTTAGGTTGTTTAGCGGGAAGGGAAACCGAGAAAGCGATTATCTTAAATTTCTATGGTCATCAGGTAGTCGCTCACGTCACCGAAATGCCTCTTACTCCGCAAAATAGCATTTATCCTCGCCATTTTGGTCTAATTCTGCCGGATGCCAGCGATTGGGACAATCTTCTCGCACAAGCGCGAGTCAATCAACTAAAATTTTATCTAGAACCAAAAACTCGCTTTACTGGGGAGATAACCGAACATAAAACCTTTTTCCTGGAGGATCCTTTCTATAATCTCCTGGAATTTAAACATTATCGCCACTACGAAGCTATTTTTGCCAGTCGGGAATTAACAGCGATCGGCGATCGAGCTTAAAATAAACAACAGGTGACTTTTTGTAACTGGTTAGTCCTATCTTCAACTGCGACAAAAACAGGGGAACTTCGCTCAGATTTTCTCATCAAAACTAAAAAAACCTTGGCTGGCAATGATCAATTCTTAGGAAATCTATGAAAAAAATTTTATTGTTAACCCTATTCATTATCGGTCTAGGATTTGCTCTCTTTAACTTTACTGGATTAGCAAATCGTGGCGAATATCAATCAATTTTGATCGACTTTAAAGACGATATACCCGTCAGCGTCCTCGATGAGCAGTTAAATGCTATCAACAAAAAAGCGGGAAAAACCACCAGTTTAAATAGTATTTTTTCCATCGATGAACATCTTTACATTATCGATGGAGATAGCAAACTCCTGAAAAATCTCCGCAATTCCGACCTAAAAAAATACACCGAATCGATCGAACCCGATTATATTTATCATGCTTTTATCGCCCCCAATGACCCCGACTATAGCAAACAGTGGAACCTGAGGGGAATTAACATCGAACGCGCTTGGGAAGAAAATCACGGTGAAGGGATCACCGTCGCTGTTATTGATACAGGTGTATCAATAGTTCCCGATCTGCGAGAAACCGAGTTTGTCGAAGGCTACGACTTCGTCAACGATCGCAGCAATGCCGAGGACGATAACGGTCACGGAACCCATGTAGCGGGAACAATTGCCCAATCGACCAATAATAACTACGGGGTAGCCGGCATCGCCTACAAAGCCAAAATTATGCCCCTCAAGGTGCTTTCCGGGACGGGTGGGGGAACCGTGGGAGATATTGCCGAAGCGATCCGTTTTGCCGTCGATAATAAAGCCGATGTCATCAATATGAGTTTAGGGGGTGGAGGGGAAACCCAAGTAATGAAAGAGGCGATCGAATATGCCTATAGTAAAGGTGTGGTAATCGTCGCCGCTGCCGGTAATGCCGATGATAATTCCGCCGCCTATCCCGCCCGTTTTCCGCACGTTATCGGCGTTTCTGCGGTAGATGCCTCCGGAAATAAAGCCCCCTATTCTAATTTCGGGGCCGGAATCGATATTGCTGCCCCAGGCGGCTCCGATACGGGTAAAATTGTCCAAGAAACCATCGATCCGGCTAAGGGGGGGGAACCGGCGTTCCTCGGTTTTCAGGGAACCAGCATGGCTGCCCCTCACGTTGCCGGGGTGGTAGCTTTAATCAAGGCTGCGGGAATTAAAGAACCCAATGCAGTTTTAGAGGTTTTGCAACAGTCGGCCCGTAAGATCAAGGATGATCCCTTTAATCATTTTGGGGCCGGACAATTAGACGCGGGCAATGCCCTACAATTGGCCCTGAAAGGACAGATTACTTTCCGGGATTTTTGGCGTTGGTTGCGCGATAACGGTTATCTCAATCCCCGTTTCTGGATTGATGGCGGCGCGGTGGCGGTTTTGCCCAAAATGGCCATGGTTTTGGGTTCTTATCTTCTTGCTTGGTGGCTAAGAAGTTATTTTCCCTTCTCCTGGAACGGATTTTTGAATGCTGGTCTAATTTTTGGCAGTTCTGGCTTATTTTTCCTCAGAGGTCTTTATATCTTCGATTTACCTCAATGGCCTTTCCGAGTGATGGGGAGTTCTCTTTCAGACCTAGGAGGTGTTATTCAGGGAAGTTCTGCCCTTAATCCGCTTTTTGCCAGTGTTATCCTGCCCTTTGTCCTGATTGCTCTGCTTTTGGGTCATCCCCGTGCAAAATGGTTAGCGGTGGGGGTATCTTTAGCTATGGCGGTGACTTTAGGTATCAGTGCTGTTATCCATCCTACTCTGATCTGGTTAGGTTCTGGTACGATCGCTCAGGCATTTTTGGGCGTAAATGCGCTTTTATGTCTCGGTTTAGGTTATTTAGCCCTAAAAAGTGCTACTTCCTCCCGATACGCTTAAACAGGGGTTACAATGGGACAACAAAGGTGATTTACCGTTCAAAACCTCTTTGGTTTTGGTATCTTCCTTTTGTTTTGCATTGAGTTCTCCTACAACAGCAGCCTCGGACATTAACCGAGGTTTTTTCTTTATGGTGTATGTTAGTTTCTAAGGGTTTTTTGGGAATCCCCAATCCCTATCTCGAAAGTTTCCCCCAATACCCCCTCGAATCATCGAGTTTATCTATTGTCTCTTTTCTAAGGTGTCTATCGTGTCAAATCATAAAATTCTCGTTATCGATGACAGTAAAGTGATCAGGATGCACGTTCGCGATATGTTACCAGAGGGTAACTTTGAATTTCTCGAAGCTAAAGACGGATTAGAGGGTTATAATCTCATCCGTACCGAAAACCCGAATTTGATTATTTTGGACTTCCTTCTCCCGAAAATGAGCGGTTGGGAGGTGTTTCAGCAAATCCAAACCGAAGATAATCTCAAAAGTATCCCCCTAGTGTTAATGTCGGGACGGAAAGAGGAGGTAGTAGAGAAAATCCCCGAACCTTTCCAGCATTTTGCCTTTATTGAGAAGCCTTTCGACCAAAAACAATTGGTACAAGCGATTAAAGAAGCGAGGGCTAAGGCCAAACAATATTCCCCCAAACCAACAGTTTTTAGCCCGAAACTAGAGGAACTCACCGGGGATTATAGCACCGATATTCAGACTCTCCAGTCCCAAATTGCCCAAATGCAAACAGAAATGGAAACTATGAAGAAACAAATGTCTCAATTAGTGGCTTTTATTAAGAAAAAACTGGCCTAGAACTATTCATCCCGATTTTTGATGACTTGGGCAAGCAGTTATCCTTATCTGGCGGTGCCAATCTCTGGCTAATCTCCTATCCCTTTTAAACAGGATTTAGGATAATATGAAGTAGTCTTTATTTGGTGAGTGACTAATACTAAATCCGTTGAGTATAGGCTACTTATAGAGGGGAGGCAAAAGGCAACAGGCAAAAGGCAAAAGGGGAAATAAATAATCAGTTTTTAATAACCAGATTTAGTATTAAGCTAAACGGCTTTTACTTCGGATCACCGATATAGACTCCAAAAGGGTTATAGCTATTGGATCATGCAGGTTAAGCGCCGTTTAGCTTAATTCACTGATAACTAGGGCTTGCTGAATAATGGTAAAACCCTTTTAAAATAAGGCTTTTGACCTGTTAAAATCCGATGTTCATGCTGCGAAAATAGGATTGGGACATTCAAAAACCTTGCATTATTCTTGATGCAGTACATAAGTTGGTACAAAAAGAAGGATAACAAAGCCTGAAACGACTGGCTACTGACGACCGACGACCGACTCCTAACCCCACCAATAGACTTTTTAAGCAAACCCTAACTAATTATGAATTGGCAAGAAATAGCAGGTAATTGGGTTTTTCTCCCCCGTCGTCCCCGGGGTATCATTCACTTTTTAGGGGGGGCATTTGTGGCGGCGGCCCCGAATATTACCTATCGTTGGTTATTAGAAAGTCTTGGGAATTCAGGATACGCTATTGTTGCTACTCCCTTTGTTAATACCCTCGATCATAAATCGATCGCCCGCACAGTTTTAAACCGTTTTGATAATATTATTGAACGTCTGCGCTGGAATCATAGTCTGCCCCAAGGTTATCTCCCCATCTACGGATTGGGTCACAGTATGGGGTGTAAACTACATTTATTAATCGGTAGTCTCTACGAAGTGGAACGGGCGGGAAATATCCTCATTTCCTTTAATAATTATCCCATTCGTCGAGCTATTCCCTTTATTGAACCTTTGCAAATTGACACCACTTTTAACCTCGAATTTACCCCTTCCCCCGAAGAAACAAACGAGTTAATTTTCCAAGATTATGCCATTCGTCGCAATCTTTTAATCCGTTTTCAAGACGACACGATCGATCAATCTCTGGTATTAAATCCCCTGCTAAAAAAACGCTTTAATGATTTAATTGCCCTGCGAACTCTCCCGGGCAATCATCTCACTCCCTTGAGTCAAGATGTCAGTTGGCAAACCGGAGAAGTATTCACTCCCCTCGATGCGATCGGCCAATGGTTAAAACAGGGACTTGCCCGGGATAATTCCCGTCTCAAAGATGAGATTCTCCAGTGGTTAAATCCCGTCCTTCCCGCCTCTCGTTAGCTTTCCTCTAGATTAATCCCCAGGGCCCGTAATTGCGCCTCTAAGCAGGCTAATTTTGCCTCAGCTTCCCGGGCCCGTTGACGTTCCTGTTGGGCTTGCTGTTCGGCGGCATTGGCTCGTTGTTCGGCTAATTCAGCTTTTTGCTTGATTTCTAGGGTGGTCAAAAACCGCGAGCCATCGGGATAAAAAATAGCTAACTGGGGACTCTCCAGTTGAAAACGAATCTGTAGAAGCGGACTCTGCCAATTATCGATCGCGGGAATCATCTCCAATTGATCACCCCTTCGCCACCAACCCTGTAGATAATTAGCATCGGGATCATAGAGATAATATTCTTCTACGCCAAAACGCTGATAAAATTGCCATTTTCGGCGCATTTCCGCTTTAGTGTTGCCTGGAGAGAGAATTTCAAAGACCACCTGCGGCGCAATCTGGTTTTCTAACCATTGCTTATAGGAACCTCGATCGCCCTTGGGTCTGCCAAACACCACCATAGCATCCGGCGCTTGACAGGTTTTATTATCCCCCTCGACCGGATACCACAACAGATCGCCGGCGATAAACACATTGTCATTGTCTGCGAATAAACATTCGAGATTTTCCTTGATCGTCACAATCCAGCGAAACTGTTTGGTATTATCGGCCATCGGTTTACCATCACTATCGGGATAGATAATCTCCGACCCAGAGAAACATATCGCCTTGATCATCGTTCTACTCCCTAGCGTAATAACTATAACTAGAGATTATGACATCAACAAAGGGAGAATTGATAGCGGCAGTGTTAGAACAAGTAACAAATAAGATGGGAACTCCTCGACAAATAGTGTCCGACCACGGCAGGGATTTATACAGAGGAATCCAATTATATTAGGAGAAAAATCCAGAAGTTGCTCACACTTATGAGGTAACTCATCAGATGGCATTGATTTTAAAGTCAGAACTGGAAAAAGATGAACAATATCAGTCATTTGTCAAAAAATGTCATCAGTGTCGTCAAGAGATACAACAAACCGAATTATTGTTTTTTATGCCGCCTTGTCAACGGACAAAATCTCGTTATTTTAACTTAGATAGTCTCATATATTGGGCAGATAAAGTCTTAAAATATAAAAAAAAGCAAGACTTTAGCTTGATTGATAAACGCCAGGAAATAGACAGGGTCAATTTAGTCGATTTGTTGTTGATTCTGGATCAGGAAAAAATCAAAAGCTTATCTTTTTTACCCGTGAAAAACTATAGCAGTCAAGAAAAATTAAACTCGGCCTTATATCAGCATTTTGGTGAAACGATAAGCGAAGAAGAGAAAGAAAGCATTCTTCGGGTCGCAGATAAAGGTAGAAGAAGATTTCAAGACAAGTTGGACTGGCTCCTAGACTATCAAGATTCTCTCCCTGTCTGGGCTACCATCTTGGCTATGACCCGAAGTCTTGAAGCTCAAATCAAACATCAGGGGTTAACTCAAACATCTTTATCTCAATGGGATAAGCTTTTTCCCCAGTCTTCCCTTCCCGAAAATCTTATCCCTATTTACCAGAAAATACAGCGTTATTTGTTAGAACAAACTTCTACTATCCCAGAAGGTGAGATATTTCTGGGAACTTCCGATGTCATTGAATCTATCTTTGGTAAGTATAAGCTTTTTTCGCAAAGATGTCCTATAAACGAACTGGGGGTTATGGTTTTAACAATAGTGCTAGTAACTACCGATTTCACTGTCAATTTGATTAAAGAGGCGTTGGAAACTATCAGGTCGAAGGATGTTAATATTTGGCAAGAGCAAGTTTTTGGACAATCCACTCTTTCTAAAAGAAAAGTTGTTTTTTCCTCCTGACAAATTTTGACAGAAAAAGTGCATGATTTATTTTCCTTGATTTTCCCGTATATTCAACACCCTACCCTTGCCGCCCCGACGTCGGGGGGGCAAGGGTAGGGTGGGGGAGATTCAGCTAATCTAAGGATAGGCGGTTAAAATGCGTCTTAGCTTAGTGCTAACCTAACTCCCCGCAGCACAGGAATCGGCGAAAATTACACAGGGAATCCCCACATGACTAATGGGAACAATATAGGTTTCTGTGGGGGGAAATAAAGCGACAACGTGGGGAACGGGACGGGGAGTATAATGCACTTGCGATTGACCTTGATAAGCGAGGGAGGTGCTTGCTCCTGAGTCTAACATCACTGCGTCCCGAAAACCTGCCTGTACTAATAATTCTCCCAAAGCCATCGAATCGATCGGCTCTCTGGAAACCCCGATAACTGGCTGTCCTGCCTGATTAATCCCCCAAAAAGCCCGGTGACGCAGGGCATCAAAACCGTAAAGTGTACCAAAGGATTCCCGCGGTTGTGGTTGTCCATCTTTGACTAACCAAGCGGCCGCGACAAAAGCATCCGTAACCTTGAGATCATCTCCAGCCTCCGCTGCAATTCCTTCTAGGGTATTATGACGGGCAGGATCAAAGGGAAGATAACGCACCCATCGCTCGGTAATGATTACTAAAGGACGACCCTCTAACTTGTCGATTTCTCCCTCATATCCCGGTATAAAGCCGCCATTTTCGCTTAAAACCGGCCCGATCATCTGATTTGAGTCCAATTCCTTGAGAGAGAAAAAACCGCCATCTACAGCCGCGATCGCTTCTGTACCGGCGATAATTTCCTCCACTTGATAACGACTATCAGCGTGGATGGTTTTGGGAATCCCGCCACTAATCAGAACAAGTGTATTAGTTGAAAATTCCACTTCCCGTTTTTGGATGGTGGTGGCAAAGTTAAAACCGCCATCCCTACGGGGTAAGGGATCACCTCCCCAAGCTTGCGGTACAACTTCTCGCGTGCGCGATTGCCCAAAGCGTCCAATCGTGAGTAAATCGGGGGATTGTCCCGCAAAATGTTCATCGAGGTCATTCATCGATAAAGCCGCCCGATAACCCGCTTTTTTGACGAATTCCTTCACTCGATCATCTGCCTTCCCTTCCGGATAGGTGAAATAATTAATCGGAATGCCCAATTCTTTTTCTAAGATTTGTTTCGATTGCTTGACTTCCTGCTCCAAATCTGCATCGGACAATAATCTTAAATCCCGGGGATGACTAACACTATGGGAGACAATTTGTACTAGAGGATCGGCGGCCATTTCCCGGAGTTGTTGCCAAGTGACACTGGTTCTGCCAGTTTTTTGAGCCATTTTATTGATATAAATCGAGAAAACAGCAGGATAGTTATATTTTCTCAATAAAGGATAGACATACTGGTAATGTCCCCCATAACCATCATCAAAAGTCAATAAAACCGGTTTAGCGGGAAGGGGGATCCCTGTCCGCAGATGGGAAATTAACCAATCGATACTGATGGGAGTTGCCCCGATTTCCTGCAAAAATTGAAAATGTGCCTCTAATTCGGCGGGAGTAACGTCAAAAAATACCTCTTTTTTTGGTAAAATGTCGTGATACATTAAAATCGGCACTTTTGTCTCTTGAGCGCGGGGATGAATTTCCGGCCAGGGTGCTAATTCGATCGCTGTTGCCGAGTTATTTTGCCAATTATCGAGACTAATATCGTTTTTTTGGAGAGATAGGGGGAGAATCACGCGATCAGAGAGGTTTTTATAGGTTTTACAGTCAAAAACTCTCGATATATCCTTAAAAGAACTATTTTCTAGGACATAATCCGCGCATTCCGGTTGAAACTCCCTAAAAGGTGCGGGGAGAGAATCACCCCCCACCAGAGCATTAGAACGAGGATAGAGAGAAATTGCCCAAATAATCAGACAAGTGACGATAAATGCCAAAAATCCGTATAGGGGAAACAAGGGAAACGAAGATTTTTGCCGAGCTTGCCAACGCATAGGATTAAGTAATAAAGTAAAAAGTAAAAAAGAAAAAGTAAAAAAGCAGATAGTCCCTGATTTACCGAAAAAAACTGCTTTTTATCTAGATTTTTGGCTTTTGTTTTCTCGTCAGCAAAGCCCACTGATTACAAGCTGAGTTTCCCTATAATCCGTTCCCTTGTCAAGTTTTCTAGAACACCCTCATCAGTTATCAGTTATCAGTTATCAGTTATCAGTTATCAGTGAGCAGTGAGCAGTGAGCAGTGAGCAGATTTGAGTTTTCAGTGGACAGTGGTAATCAGTGAGCAGTTGTCAATAGACTGCCTTTATTGATTCTCCCTATTTCCCCATTTCCCCATTTGCCCATCACCCCACACCCCACAACCCAAACCCCCCAACCCAAAACCCAAAACCGATAAAGGTAT
>NZ_JAPZQM010000497.1:0-5217 GCF_027530565.1 Microcystis sp. LE19-10.1B
AAATCCTTATCTGGCAAGAGACTTAATTGATTAGTTCGCTCTAGATAAAAAACAATTGACAAAAATCGCTAAATGCCTTTCTATATAAGGGTTCCATCCCTTATAATCCCCGTCCATTGCATAACACAAACCGAAGAGCCAAAAACGGAATACTCGCACCGGAATGAAGACCATTTAATCACTGAAAGTTCTCCTATTGGGGCGGACTAGCGGGGGGTTGGCCTTCGGCGGGGGGTGGCGGTGCTAATTTCGCTAATTCGGCGGCATTGAGAGGAATAATCACATCGAGAAGAAAGGTGGTAGTAACGGGTTTATCGCCTTGGGGAACGATAGTGGCTTTATTTTTGCCAGTACTAACCACTTGAACCGCCGATCCTTCCTTTTCCATCTGGGTATTGAGACTGTTGAGCAAAATGAGCGGCTGTAATCTTTCTAAATCCCGAATAACCTCTTGAGTGTTAGCATAGTTCCCTTCGATCTTGACGTTAAGAGTTTGACGTTTGAGCTTATTATTAACCGCGCTACCGAGGGAACCATCGGAAACCACCACTGGTTCTAGTCCTTGGGGTTGGAAACTAATCAGCTTAACATTGCGAGACTTAAAGATATTACTAATATCTAAGAGAATTGTGCTTAAGTTCTTTTCTTGAGCAAAAAGCGCGAGAATTTGCTGTTTAGTTGCCTCTTTTTGTTGCAACTGACTCTCGATTTTGGGGAATTCTGCGGCTCCGAGACCGCTTTTTTGTTGATCTACCTGTTGTTGTTTGCCAGCTGCATCGTTTTGCAACTGTTGCAAGGTATTATAAGCGGGCATCACCCAGTTAAAAAGCAGATAGAAAGAGCCAAGTAAACCTAGCACAGCGGCAGCGATGCCACTATTGCGGGGAGTAAAAGTTATCCCGAAAGCGATAGGATACTCGTCAAATTCCTCTAATTCCCGATCTTCAAATTCTTCGGTAAAGGTCATGGTTGAATGGCTCCTTGGCGTTTGAGAGTATTAATCCTAGTGACAACTCCGAGTGCTCCATTGCGGGTCAGATTGAGCAGTTGTTGAGTAGCGGGAGTATCACTTAATTGGGCGGTGATCACAAATTGAACCGCTTGGGGGAAAGTAACATTAATATTTTTGTACTTATTGTCCACCTGTACGGGTAAATCGGCTAGGGCAGCACTTTCGATCACCGTTTGCCTACCCTGTAAAAAAGGAGAAGCTTGTAGGGTTAAGAGATAATCATTGACTGCTTCGTAATTACTGGCAAAACCACTGATTTTTAAGCGAGTAGCCCGATTCTGTTGCCCTTGATCTGGGGCAGCGGGAACCTCCACCTGCTGCACACTGGTTAGCTGGACACTAGGGGGAGTTTGCAGGCGAATTTCTTGAAGAATAGCTGACCAAGGCCTAATCTGATTGAATACAGTTACCAGAGCTTCATTTTCTTCTCCTACCGCCGTTAGTTGCGCTTTCATGTCTTCTAGCTTTTTGCTTTGGGCTTGCAGTTGACCTAATTCCGCGTCCAGTTGCTGAATTTTGGCCTGAGTTTCGCTGGTTTGCCAACCGAGGATTAAACCGAGTAATCCCGTCAGTGTCAATAATCCGGCCCCCACTCCCACACCGATCAACAGGGGTGTTTGTTTACGCAGGTTAATAGCGGTGGAAATCTTGGCTGCGGGGGTTCCTTTCCCCGTTTGGCTAAGATGGCGATCCTTAAGAAAATTAACGTCAAGACTATACATAATTTTTGTCTATACCTCCCGTAATCCTAAACCGATAACTGTTCCTAATCCCGGTCTTTCGGTATTAGGAATCTCTTGAGTTGTATCTAAGTTCAGTGATGCGATCGGATCGATTGCCATGGTGGGGACGCTGAGACGTTGAGTAAAGTATTCGTCTAGTTGCGCTAAACCGCCCCCGGGACCGGCTAAAAGTAATTGGACGATTTCCAGGTCATCACTTTGGTTAAGATAGAAATTAATCGATCGCCGTAACTCATCGGTTAATTCCCCTAAAACGCGCATCAGTGCCGTCATCCCGGCGTTAGTAGGGGCCCCAGAAGTGCCGGTATTGGTGCTAAGACTATCAAAGGCAGTAATCGGAATTGTCATCCCCAAAAGAATCTCAGGACTGCGGGAGGTGGGCAAATTCATCGCCCTGGAGAGGGCATTTTGTAGCTGGAAAGTGCCGATGGGGACAGTGCGGGAAAATTGGGGAACGCCGTCCACCACGATGGCAATTTCCGTGTTATCAAATTCTATATCAACAATAACGGCAGCTTCATTGGAACTAAACTGTCGCAAATGTTCGCGAATCGTCCGAATTAGGGCAAAACTATTAATTTCTAGCACATCTACCTGTAATCCTGCCTGTTGGAAGGTTTCCATGTAGGCATCGGTAATCTCCCGACGAGTGGCTACCAGCAAAACCTGCACTTTTTCGATCCCGTCTTCATCCTGAAAGTAGCCTAGTTTTTGGTAGTCGAGATCCACTTCCTCGCGAGGATAGGGAAGGTATAAACTAGCCTCATGATTTAAGACCAGATTTCGCAATTCCTGATCGTCCAATTCCGAGGGAATGGGGATCATCCGGATAATTGACTCGCGCATCGGCACACCAGTAGCGACTCGTTTGCTGTTAATTTTATTTTCCTTGAGGACTTCTTGGATTAATTCCGCTAAAGCGGGGGAATCGACGATTTTTCCCTCCTCAAAGATGCCTTCCGGGATATCCGACGAACAACATTTAACTAATTTATAATTTTGTCCCTGTTTGGCGATCTGAGCTATGTTAATACGCTCCGGTGTGATCTCTAACCCAACACCTTGATTTTTTTTTGTCAATAGCTTTTTAAAAAAACTTACCATAGATTTTCCTGGGCAGCTCTAAGGGGATTGGTGATCAACAAAGCCAATAATCTTTTGACCTGATTTTATCTAGGGTCGATCAAGGCAGTAAATCAGTCTATAAACGCTCCTGACTGGGTAAATTACCCAGAAAAGGTGAAAATCGAGGAGGAGAGAGGCTATTCCTGTACTCGCTAACCCGATTATCTTTGTTCAGAGCGAGGTTAATCTCGAGTGGGTGAGAGGAGAGGAAGTGCCTATTGATAGTGACATTGTACTCAATTTTGGTGAAAGAACCAAGTCCAAGCTAAAAATTGGCCATTACCCCCCCCTTTTTTTTTTCTGCTCCACTAGATCAAGTCAGCTTTCCCTAGTTAGGGGTTGCGGCAAAAAGTTTTTCGTGGGGGCAGGGTGTCGGGGGTCGGGCATCGGGTTTTAAGCTAAGAGGCATTTTCACGGCCCGCCAATTCAAAAATGAAACGCAGGACTCCTCAAGACAAAAGTTCAAGAAATCTTAGAAGTTATTAAAATAATACAAAAATAAACTCAACGTCAACCTAAAACATTGCTAGGGAAAATCAATCATGTTTCTCCGTCCTTTCTCTATCTTAATTACCCTCTGTCTCGGTTTAGGCTTCCTTTCTCTCCCTCGGCCCGTTCAATCTTTACCTTTAAATGCGATCGCTCAAGTCAATGCTGCCTCAACTGCTCTGGACTTTTTCCATCAGGGAGTAAAAAGATTACAACAAGGTGATCTAGAGGCTGCCATTAATAGTTTTAATGAAGCCATTCGTCTTAATCCTAACTATGCTCAAGCCTATGGCAACAGAGGAATTGCCTATAGTCGTTTACAGCAATATGACAAAGCCCTGGCTGATTATAACCAATTTATTCGCTTTAATCCCAATTCAGCAGTAGCTTACTATAACCGAGCAACTTTGTATGATAAATTAGGAGATTCTCAAAAAGCGATCGCCGATTATGCTCAAGCAATACGACTTAATCCTAATTTCACTCAAGCAATTAGTGGCCGAGAAATTGCTCAGAATAAATTAAGAACACCTCAACAAAGTATCTCCACTACTAACGCGCTCGCTCAATATTTTTCCAATGGAAGGAATGCTAAGGATTTTTTTGTTCAGGCGATGGATAAATATGACAAAGCAGATTTTGATGGTGCAATTGTCGATTTTAGCCAAGCGATTCAACTCAAACCCGACTATGCTCAAGCTTACATGGGCAGGGCAATGGCATATAAGGGTTTAGGAGATTTAGAAAATCAGATCACAGAGCTACGAAAAGCGGCAGAATTACTTCAAAAACAGGGAGATACAGAAGCATACCAGACAACCATAGATTTAATCAAAGTAACTCAGGATTTGATCGATAGCATTCGATCAAATCCTAATTCTAAACTAGCCTTTGCCGAGTTGTTTTTTAATTATGGAATAGAGGAATGGAAAAAAGGAAATTTTGTGCAATCGCTGGCACAATTTAACCTGGCGATACGTCTCAATCCTAACGATGCTATTGCTTACATTCTTCGAGGCGACGCATATTTTGAGTTAGGGGAATATCAAAAAGCGATCGCCGACTACACCCAAGCAATTCGCCTCAATCCTAACGATGCTCGTGCTTATCTTTTTCGAGGTAATGCCTATGGTCAATTAAAAGAATATCAAAAAGTGATCGCCGACTACACCCAAGCAATTCGCCTCGATCCTAACTATGCTGATGCTTACAACCTGCGAGGGCTTGTCTATGAAATGTCAGGAAACCGTCAAAAAGCGATCACCGACTTGGAAAAAGCAGCCAATTTATATCAGCAACGGGGTGACACAGCACAAGCTCAAAAAGTCTTAGATTTGTTGAAAGAATTACAGCAATAAACTCAAGGTAAACCTAAAACATTCGGCCTGTTCAATCTTTACCTTTAAATGCGATCGCTCAAGTTAATGCTGCCTCAACTGCTCATTCCATCAGGGAGTAAAACAACGCCAATTCAAAAATGAAACGCAAGACTCCTCAAGATTTGACAGAGAAAGGCTCATCGGGTATTGTCCGAATCAATACAACCCAAATTCCGCAGGTGGAAAAAGACAAAGGAAAAGACAGAAAAAGCCGAACAATTCACTAAATATAAATACTCAAGAAAGTCTCAGGGTGAGCGCATTGAAAACTCTATTGACAATTGGTCAATTAGGTTTTGTCCCCTTAGATATTTCTGGCTAAAACTAAATATTAGACCTCTTGCATAATTTTTTTATGGTATAATATAAGGTTTTGCTTTTTTCTCAATTCTTAGATTGAAGTGGAAAAAAGAATAAAATGTGATCTTAGGTCAGGAAATCATCTATAATTTTGCTATGTTTATTAGCA
>NZ_JAPZQM010000029.1:0-4100 GCF_027530565.1 Microcystis sp. LE19-10.1B
AACCCTTATATAGAAAGGCATTTAGCGATTTTTGTCAATTGTTTTTGCTCTAGAGCGAACTAATCAATTAAGTCTCTTGCCAGATAAGGATTTAGTCGATTTATGCCCCCCTATCGAACCATACCAAGTAACGAAGAACCAAGATTTGAAACAGTATTTGTTGGTACACAGTAACCATCGGCAATATACCTGTTCTGAAACCACAGGAAGTGGTTCGTATCTTAGAAAATCTTGGCTTTGTTGAGGTACGTCAGAAAGGCTCCCATAAACAGTTCTGTCCTGAAGATGGACGTGCAACTACTGTTCCATTTCATAAAGGACGAGATATTGCACCTAGATTATTACGACAGATTGCGAGCGATATTAACTTGACAGTAGAAGAGTTTTTAGAGTCGAGGTAAAGTCTATTTTCGCCAACTTTTAAAGCAGCGCCAAATAGCACTGTATTCCTATGATGTTGAAGATTTTGAGTTGGATTTGAAAAACTTACGGGAGTTGGGGCGATTGTGATTGTTGTTAGCGAGACAATGCTAGACCCCTCTGTGCGGTAATTATGCCCAAATTGAGGTGATTAAACCCCACAGTGCCATATTAAGTCTTATTAAGGGGTGTTAGACCGATGGAAGTGGGATAGTAGGATAAAAGAACCACCATTTAAGCTAAACATCGCCAGGTATTTAGGGACTTGCGTAGGAATAATATCCCAGCCAGAAAATCGCTCTGTAGAAGAATCAGACAAGCCCTAAATGGTGCATTATCAAAGCGCAAGTCCCTTAGCCTAAGTGGACTTGTTGAACTAAGAATCCCTCGCTAAGGAAGAAATTTATGGTGACAGTAACGCAAGCTGGGACTACAAGCTGTTCCACGACAGTGGTTAGGGGACTAGATCGGCAACTCATTGCTCAAATGAATCGACTTGTCTCAGGTGCTTTAGTTGATTTTTCTTCGCCCAAGATCAGGCTTGGACAAGCAGTTTGGCCATTCTTACAACCAGCGGCTAAACGCGCCCTAGATCGGGCGGTTGCCAATCGAGGCCAGACTCTGATTGTCAACTCCGCTTATCGGACTATTGCCCAACAACTACTTCTTTTTCAACAAGCTCAGGCGAATCGATGTGGCATTACTATCGCTGCTGAGCCAGGAAAGAGCAACCATCAAAGTGGATTAGCTCTCGATATTGAAGATCATGCAGGCTGGCGACCTTTCCTAGAAGCTCAGGGCTGGAAGTGGCTAGGTCCATCAGATCCGGTTCATTTTGACTTTAAAGGTGCTGGGGTTCGTGACATTCGCTCAACTGCTATCCTGGCGTTCCAGCAACTGTGGAATCAAAACAATCCCAATGACAGGATTGCAGAGGATGGGCAGTGGGGTCCAAATACCGCCGCTCGTCTCGGTAAATCTCCTGCTAATGGCTTTGCTAATGGTCCGACTCTAGACACAGGGGTTAATGGTGGGGGTAGCGTTGAACTAGGAGATCGCTTATTGCAACTCACGCGCCCACTTTTGGAAGGAGATGACGTGCGTCAAGTTCAGCAAGCATTAGTCCGCAATGGTTTCCAGTCAACAGTTGATGGTTTCTTTGGTCCAAAGACAGAAGAAGCAGTTAAAGCATTTCAACAACAGAAACAATTGCAACCTGTTGATGGCATCGTTGGACCTGCCACGCTTGCGGCTTTGGGACTCTCATCTTCCTAAAGGCAAACTGACATCAATAACCATGGAAACTATCGAAAACAAAATGCAAGGAGAATTTGCACAATGATCGGTCCAACCTTACGTTTATTTGACGGATTTGACCACACTTCTCCTCAACTTCGAGACGAAGTGATGGAACTGCAAGAACTGCTCAATGCCAAAGGAATTGCTGTCGTTATTGATGGCTTCTTTGGACAGGCAACCGAAATGGCTGTCAAACAATTTCAACGCTCTCGTGGTTTGGATGATGATGGAATTGTCGGTCCGCTGACTTGGGCAGCATTATCAGACGAGCAACCTCCCAATCTTGAACTTGTGTTTGCCACGACAATTGCTCGCAATGATGCTTCCATGCTCAGACAATTAGAAGCCGCTCAACAGTTTAGAGCTTTTATTGAAGAAGGAGCTAACCAACAGGGCTTTCCGATTGCTGTGATTGCGGGCATTGGTTCACGAGAATCTCACTGGGGATTACTCTTAAATCCACCTGGCCCTTCTGGTACGGGAGATTTTGGTCACGGTCGGGGACTGATGCAAATTGATGACCGTGCTTTTCCTCAGTTTACCTCTACTGGTAAGTGGAAAGATCCCAGAGAGAACATTCTCTTTGGCTGTCAAGTTCTTGCTGACAACCGAGCTTTTATGCAACGCAAGACTAATTTGCAAGGCAAAGAGCTTATCCGTGCAGCTTTAGCTGCATACAATTCTGGACCTGGAAATGCCCTAAGAGCTTTGCTCGACCACGGAGATGTTGATTTCTTCACTGCTAACCGGAATTATGGCAAAGATACTCTCAGTCGAGCCGGATGGTTCCAGTTACGTGGTTGGAGTTGACTAACAAAGTAAGTAGAGTTGTTGCATGAGCTAAATTATTGTCAACAACTCTATATTATTGCTCAAAGTTTTTAAACAATTTTATTGCCGAGATTTTTTCTAATTATGCCATTTACCGCCAAAGTCATTACCACAGCCGAATGGGGAGCGAGACCGCCAAAACTGGGAACGTTTCCTTTTAAAAGAACAGTTCCCCGTTATGTCATCGTCCACTATTTTTGTAAAAGGAGGTAAAAGCCACAATTAAACTTAAAACTCCATACATCGATCCAGTTTTATCCCCAAAAAAGAGGTGAATGACAATGAAAAAATCAATTGTTAAATGGATGCTTACTGCATTACTAACTACTGTTTTTGTGACTTTTGCCTATGGATTAGTTACCAACGTCTTAGCTCAAACTCCTTCTCCAACTCCTTCTGTAACACCTTCCTCTAAAACTCCTTCCCCGACTCCTGCTCCAACATCTTCCCCTCAAATCCCCTCCCGGACTGCTGCTGCAACATCTTCCCCTCAAACTCAATCTGGGACTCCTGCGAAGTTCTCTGACCAGGCGTTGGCAATAGCAATAGCATTAGGGGGTGTTTTGGGTTTCTATACAATTACTGTCTTGTGGGTAAGCTGGGATAACAACTATAATTTTCGTGAATTATGGATTAAGCCCGTAGCTTTGACAGCAGGACACCTTGGTAAAGCTAGTCTTTCTAATTTTCAAATTTTTGGTTTCACTTTAGTGGTGCTATTTCGACTTCTATACACTCTGTCCAATGAGAAAGAACTGAGTGGGCTATCAAATGATATTCTTTTACTACTAGGTATCAGTGCTGTTGGCACAACTGGTTCCAAGGTGATAGCATTGGGAAGCAAACGACTGACATTCTCTAATTGGGCCTGGTTGCGAAATCATCAATGGCTGACCATTGGTGAAAAAGGTTACGAGAAAAAACCAGAATTAGAAGATGCAAAATGGAGCGACCTAATCAAAAGCGGTGGTTCATTTGATGTTTACAGCTTTCAACTAGCAGGTTTTAGCTTGTTGGTAGCTGCTAGCTTATTTTTAGGTGTTTTCGGTATTGGTTCAGATTTGGCGACATTTACTTTACCGCAAAACTTTCTTTCTATTCTTGGACTGAGCAACGTTGTCTATCTAGGAGGGAAAGTTACAGATCCAAATTCTTACGAAGAACTCAACCAAAAAATCGATGAATTACGGACGGAAGAAACAGACTTAATTTCTCAATACCCTAATATTCAACCCGAAAGTTATGGAAAGTATATTGCCAAAGCGCGTATTGTTGCAGAGATGCTAAGGTCATTTTACGGTGAGAAAGGAATTTTTAGCGGTAATCCCATTGACTTTAGTAAATTGATGCCAAATATTCCTCAAAAAGACCCCCAATTTCAGCCAGCGATCACGGTTCTTCGTTACTTAGTATGGTTCGATAGGGGGGCATAAATCGACTAAATCCTTATCTGGCAAGAGACTTAATTGATTAGTTCGCTCTAGATCAAAAATAATTGACAAAAATCGCCAAATGCCTTTCTATATAAGGGTTCCATCCCTTATAACCCC
>NZ_JAPZQM010000119.1:0-15969 GCF_027530565.1 Microcystis sp. LE19-10.1B
AGGAAAGCATGGGGATGAAGGTATGATAGCGAGATATGTAAAAGAACAAGATAAAGAATACCTGCAGCTACACCAAAATCTACAATTGAGTCTATTTTGATTCTGATACCCCGTCCGCTTGCGGCGGGGTAGTTCATTCTCTAACTTCAGGTTCTCTTTTTTTATAAATTAGTAACCAAACTAACAGTAACCCTGTAAACACTGCAATAATGCCCATACATCCACTAAATACTAATACTCCTGGGTTGACTAGCACGTCAAAAGAGATAGCATAGGGATTCAATCTTAAGGATGCTTGAATACTCAAGTACGCTGACAATCCCCACGCCAGTGTATTTACCAAAACCCACCAACCTGCTTGGGAAAAGAATCTTCGCAGTATTAACCATTGTGCAAGCCCAATAATGAAGCCGCCAGTAGCGTCAAAAAAATAAAAATTTTGAAAAAATCCAGCCACAAACCAACCAAGAGAAGTTGCCAAGATAAACCTGTTTGATATGGGAATCTTAGTCCTCAAGACTAGCCATTGTGCAGTTCCAATTACAGATCCAACAATTAAAGCCCCAATTATGCCACCGTTCCAAGATCTGTATAAAAAAATAAAAATGTCAGAAATCAAAGTTCTGGCAACAGTATGTAAAACTACCTTCTCAATTAGAGGTGCTAAAGCATTGATCGCCAAATTAACAACAAACGCACTTCCTAGATTAGCAAATAGCCACTTAAACCAAAGTAGAGTCATAGTTGAACCTCAAAAAATAAGCAAAATTTAAGGAATCGGTAAAAACGTCAGTATTTAAACTAAGTTACAGAGGTTAGAAGTAAATGGTAAACTTCTTAATGATGTGATCGCTTTGGCAAGAGGGGGAAGTGGTTATGTTTTAACAGTGTTAATTGGATTATTAGCGCAAAAAATGTCTGCAACTGATAGAGCGATCACTGCATATACACTTACCTAGCCAGAAGAATCTCAAAATCAGCAATTCCAAAATAAAAGTTAATCAGTCTTCTTTGAGATGAGGAGGAGCGATCACCTCTCACTAAGTACGGATGCCAGCGCCAATAACGCCAACCATCTCCAAACGTAGTAAAAAATCTCTCGCAAAATTTCACGAAAAACCTAACTTGCGCTGGCGAGATAACTATATATTATGGGGAAATTTTCCGTACATTACGCCAAATACGCATTTTTTTAAGAATCTTTCCGTATATTACGCTCAAATGGAGCGATCGCGAGAAGTTTTCCGTATAATATTACGATAAGCGTGTTATGCCGATTAGCGTACTCTGTTATGAACCCTCCCCCACCCCGAGAACTCCTAGACGTAGTGCGTGAAACCATTCGCCTCAAACACTACTCCTACCGCACCGAACAAACATATCTGGACTGGATTAAGCGTTATCTGCTCTTCCATCAGAAAAAACATCCTCGTGAAATGGGGGAAGAAGAGATCAAGTCCTTTTTGACCCATCTTGCCGTTGACAAAAACGTTGCCGCCGCCACCCAAAACCAAGCCCTCAACGCCATCCTTTTCCTTGATCGAGAAGTTCTTAAAATTGAACTGGAAAATATCGGTGCATATTTACGGGAAAAACGCTCCAAACGTCTGCCCACCGTCCTCACCAAAAAAGTAAAAATGGCTGATTATTTTAGCGATCGCACAACAGACTGCGATCGCTGCCCAGGTCATTCTCAACCCACCAAAGTTAGGATTGCTCATCGAAGAAATTGAATCTCTTGAGAAGCAATTACTGAGCTTGGGGGTTGAGAGTCGAAGTTATCCTTTAAATGAGCTAATCGCCTTTAGCTCGGCTTTTATGACGATGAAAGCCATTGCCAGCAACTTAAATCAAATGAGTCAAGACTTACCTGCCTACACCCAATAGGGGCTAAATCCCTTCTTTTCTAGCTAAAAGGACGGGACAATTGACATTAACCCGCACATAATCCGAGAGGGAAGTACCGAGAAGGCGATCGAGATCCGGTAAACTCTTAGCCACAGAAGGACGGCGATCGGGCGAACCCAACAGTAAGAGATCCACATTATAATCATCGACGAGTTTGCAGAGTTGTTCTCCCGGTTTACCCCCCGTCACCACGCAGCGATAGGGTATATTCATCCGTTTTACTTTTGCCACTGCTGGCCCTAAAATTGGGTTTTCTTCCATTTCTTTGGGGGAAGTGGGGGCAAATTCTGGTTTTAAGTCGGGGTTGACGCGGGCCAAAATTAACTCTGCTGAAGGATAGTCTCGCAGGAGATAAATAGCCAGATCGAGAGCTAAATCAGCCGAACTAGACTTATCGAGAGCTACCATCACCTTTTTGATTTTTTTGACGTAAATATCGTCTTTTACCAATAACATCGGGTGATTAGTCAGTTGAAAGACGTATTGACTGACGGAATTTTCTAGAATTGCCTCCAGTCGCTTCAGTCCTCGGGAACCCATTAGGATCAAATCAGCCCCGATTTCGTCGGCAACTTGACAGACGGTATCTTTGGGATCTCCTTGCCGCAGAATAGTGGAAACTTTGCTGGGTTCAATTTTGACTTCTTGCAGGATTTTAGTCAGCATTTGGGTCCCCTCTTCCCATTTACTGGCCAGAGCTTCGGTGGTAATCTGAGGGGGAACAACCCGGAGAATGGTAATCGACGCTTTCCGGATAGCGGGGAGATCCATCAATGCTTGTAGCATTTCTTGGGTTTGACCTGCGCCGGAATCAGCGTATAGTATTTTCTCTAGCATAAGATTAAACTCGGTCTATGATCTTAATGGTTTTCGCCAATTTTCAGCATACTGCTAATGTTGTTCTCGAAATTTAACAACTTATTAAGCGCTTTTTCTTAGCTAAATGCGATGCCGAAGGCACTGCGTAGCAGCTCGCATTTGAGGGTATTTTAAGTATTTATGCTTAATTGACTAGAAATACGGCTCTCTTATTCTTTGCGTGATAAGTTTAACTTATATAGTAGCGATCGATCTTTGTGTCCTTTGTGTCTCTGTGGTTCGTTCCACTCACTCGCCCGCAAAACTGTATCTTAGAATACATTTTACCCGCCAAACTGGGGAGAGCCGAAATACTTGGCTCAAAATCATGGGACAGGCGTTTATTTGTACTAGATTTTGGCTGCAATGCTGGCACTCTCTTTTAATCACAGCTAAATCGACCATTTAATACTAAATCTGGTTATTAAAGACTGATTATTTATTCCCCTTTTTGCATGAGTGCATGAGTAGAAAACGGGTTTCTCGGAGAAACCCGTTTTCTGTGCGTTACTCAACGGATTTAGTATAATTGATGATTATTCATGCTTAATTGTCCAGCAACCACGAGAATTTTTGATTTTTACAAGAGGTGTAGTTATGTCTTTATCAATTCGAGTAATTCTCCTAGTAGCGACGACAGTTTATCAGACGTTATCTGTTTGGTTAGAAGAACAAAAAGCACCGCCAGGTAATTTGATTAATCTGGGTAAATATCGCCTACATTTTTGTCTAGCAGGAGAGGCTAGTCCCACTATTATTATTGACCATAGTTTAGGGGGAATTGAGGGATATTTTTTGATAGAAGAATTGTCACAATTAGCTAGGGTTTGTATTTATGATCGAGCCGGTTATGGTTGGAGCGATTCTAGTCCCTATCCCCGAACCAGCTACCAAATTGTTCGGGAATTAGATCAATTACTAACCCAAGCAAAAATAGAACCGCCTTATATTTTAGTTGGTGATTCTTTTGGTAGTTATAATGTTCGACTGTATGCTCATCTCTTCCCAGAAAAAGTAGTAGGTTTGGTACTCACCGACGGTTTACACGACAAAGGAATGCTGAAAATGTCGCCAGCATTAAAGGCATTAAAATTATTTTTCATCTCCGGATTTTGGATGTCGATTATTGGCTCAATTTTAGGCATTATCCGAGTTCTGAGAGTTCTGGGAGTTTTTGAATTATTAAAACCAGAATTACGTCGCTTTTCCCCAGATTCTTGTCATCGAGTTAAGCGTTCTTTCTGTCGCGCTAAACACTGGATGACGATGAGTAGAGAAATGTTTAATCTCGACCAAAGCGCTCGTCAGGTGAGTGAGGCTAAAAATTTTGGTAATTTACCGATAGTTAGTATTAAAGCTAATTCTTTTTTTAAACCTTCCCTTTGGACTCGCTTTATTCCCCTAAAAAGTGCCAACCAACTCCGGGAGGAGATGCACCTAGAATTAGGCAAATTATCCAGAGATTTTCTGGAAATACAAGCGGATAAAAGTAGTCATTTTGTCTGGATGGATCAACCGGATGTGATCATCGATGCGGTGAGAATTTTGCTTGACAAAATTAACTCTGTGTGCTAAGTAATAGGGTAAAATTAACTTCCTAGTTAGGATAGGCAAGAGGCAAGAGATTCGCTCGAGATTAGCTGAAATCCTAGAGAATTATTGCATAATTAACTTTTGAGAGTTCAAAAATGAGAAAAATAGGCATGAAGCTATCGTTCATTCTTACTTAATTCTCCTGACTCCTGACGACCGGCTACTGACTCCTGACTCCTAACCCCACCAACAGACTTTTTGCCGCAAACCCTAATTATTGAGGGTAATAATCTGGGCGCTAAAACCCTGTTTAGTCAACTCTTGTACTCTTTCCTTTGCTTGGTATTGTTGCTGAAATAACCCCACTTGAATAACATTTTCTCCCGCGCGGATAAATGCGAGGGGTTCAATTTCTCTAATTTTCGCCAACGCTGCTGCACTATTACTACTAACTTCCACGCGAAAGAGTTGATTAGTAGCAATAACCCGCTGCTGTGGTGGGGGAGAAGGGGGTTTATTGGCGCGATTTTCAGGTCTGGGTGCTGGTGGATTGACAGTCGGACGAGGATGATTATTAATCACCGTAGCATCGGCGGGCCGCACGGTAGCGGGAGCTTGAAAAACGTATTCTCTCAGGGGTTGATTACCGGAAACTGGGGCAGCCACCGGGGGGCGAACTGATGGAGAATTAACGAGGGGTAAATTTAAGGGTGAACATTGGGAACAATTAACAGCACTGGGACTGTCTGAACGTTTAGTTGGTTGTCTCACCGCCGGCGGTGGGGGCAAACGACGACCGGGATAAAGATTCTGGGCAAAAGATAAGTTTGCTTTTAGCAGCACGGTTGCTTGAGCGATTATCCCGACTTTTAACCAAAATAAGGCCGAGAAAAACAGTAGGTTTGTTCTCATCATACTAGCTTGTCCTCACACGAGATTTGGGTACACCATGTCCAAATTTTAAAGGAGGAGATGCTAGTCTAGAAAGTATATTGGTTAAAAATCATGACAAGGTTTATGGGAAAAGTTGTTGTCGGTCTATCGGGGGGAGTAGATAGCTCTGTTGCCGCTGCCGCCTTACACGCTCAAGGTTATGATGTTATTGGCTTGACCCTGTGGTTAATGAAGGGTAAAGGTCAATGCTGCTCCGAGGGGATGGTAGATGCGGCCTTTATTTGTGAGCAGTTGGGGGTTTCCCATCATATTGTCGATAGTCGCGAGCTTTTCCAAAAAGAAATTATTGATTATCTGGTTTCCGGTTACGAAGCGGGAATCACACCGCTGCCCTGTTCTCAGTGCAATAAAGCGGTAAAATTTAGCCCGATGCTGCATTATGCTAGGGAAACCTTAGAAGCGGATACTATTGCCACCGGTCACTACGCTAGAATTCGTTTTTCTCCGGAAAATAACCGTTATCAACTGCTGCGCGCCGTCGATAAAAATAAAGATCAATCCTATTTTCTCTATGATCTAACTCAAGATGTACTGCGTGGGACTTTATTTCCCTTGGGAGAACAAACCAAGGCAGAAACCCGCAGGATTGCCCAGGAATTCGGCTTAAAAACAGCAGATAAACCCGATAGTCAGGATTTGTGCTTGATTGAAGCTCACGGAACGATGCGATCGTTCTTGGATAAGTATATCGCTGTTAGTGAGGGCGATATCGTCGATCTCGATGGCAAAGTTTTGGGTAAACATAGCGGTATCCATCATTATACGATCGGACAACGCAAAGGCATCGGCATCGCCGCCGCCGAACCCCTCTATGTGGTAAAACTCGATCCCGTCATGAATCGGGTTATCGTCGGTAATCGCGCCAGTGCCGTTAGTGCCGCTTGTCTTGTCGGAAGGATGAACTGGGTTTCTATTGCCGAACCCACCACCCCTATCCGCGCGCAAGTACAGGTCCGTTATCGTTCTCCGGCCGTTCCCGTCAATGTTATTCCCCTAGAAAATGAGCAAGTGAAGCTGGTTTTCGATGAACCACAATTTAGCATCACCCCGGGCCAAGCAGCCGTGATTTATGAAGGGGAAATCGTTCTCGGTGGGGGGATTATCTCAGGAGTAACCCCATAGGGAGAGCCACCAATTCACAAAATAACCTGATTATGGTTCGCGGGTCATTCTGCCAATTAGGGACTCTCCCCAGCAGGTTGAGCTAAAAATTAACGACGGGGTACAGAAGCCTCGATGTTAATATTCATAGCGGAGACTCTTGGTACAGGATTGCCTTTGGCGCTACCGAGACCCCGGGCCATAGCCAAGAAGCTGGAAGGATCGCCGGCTTTGGGTTTTTGCTCTTGGGGAACATAGCGACGGACAGCATTCTGCCAAACGATTTGGGGGAAGCCCAAAATACCACGATAGTAGCCATCGTAGCGAGGCGAGGTGATGTTGAATGGACGTTCACCGATGTCGCGGCTGGCCAGGGTGCGACGACGTTGGTAGGGAACGGTATCATAACCAAAGCTTTGCAGATACTCGTCACTGTTGAGAAGTTGATCGACAAAACCTTGAATCCCTTTGGTGGCAACGACAATCGACCAAGCAATTTTTTCTCTTTCGCTATAGACATCGCGACCGAGAACTCTTTGTACTACCTGTTCGACAAAGCGATAGTTGCTGTTTTTCTCGTAGAAGCTGTTATAGAAGGTTTTCGATAACAGTAAACCACGAATGAAATCCCGCACCGATAATTGTCCATTACGCAATTGGGATTCGAGGAAAGGTTCCCGATCCCATTTGAAGGCATGGAAGAAAATCTGACGGTAAGCGGCTTCGATTAAATCGTCCAGGTCGGTAGGGGAGAGGACATTTTCCGTCGTGTAAACTCTCGGTTTTTCGTCTCCACCGACATCATAACCAGCTACCCGCACGTTTTGGGACTTGGGGGCGTAATTTAAAAGAGGAATGGCCAAGGGTAAACCTCCGTATCCTTAGAAATGCTTAAAAAACTTTCCTCCTAATGATAAGGGAGTAGGTGCCAACTAGAAAAGAAATATTAAAAATTCTTACAATTGTTAAGAAAACTTGCTTACCATCCGGGGTGTTGGGGAGCGCCGGAGCAGGGAGCGCCGGAGCAGGGAGCGCCGGAGCGGGGAGACCACTTCGTGCGCGTTGCGGGGGAGCGGGGAGATGGGTAGGGTTGATTCATAGTAGGGTTGATTCATAGTAGGGTTGATTCATAGTAGGGTTGATTCATGAATCAACCCTACCCAAACCCCTAGGGTTGATTCATTCTCCGAATCTAATTCTTTTTTTTGCTACCTTTAATCGCTTATGAGGTAAGCTAGGGAGCAGGGGAGTACAGGTTTTTGCTCTCATAGTAGGTTGATTCATGAATCAACCTACAAAGCGCGACGTTTTGAAAAATTTTCAGATATTTATTCCGAGAAATCGACTAAAAACGTTGCCAGACAAGGATTAGAGAGAATGACATTTGAGAGAATGAAACCACTCTAGGGAGATGGGAGAAAAAAGCTGATAACTGATAACTGATAACTGATAACTGATAACTGATAACTGATAACTGAATTTACCAGCCACTAATCGAATAGGATGATGGTTCGGGGGAATCACTAGAGACTGACTCCGATGACTGATTGCGGGATTCAGCACAAAAAGTGGCCGTATTAAAACCGCCAAAACGTTGAACTGTGCTAGTGCGGAGACGTAAATCGGTATCGGCAAACCAAAAACGCTCGATCGAGGTCATAGTTTCGTATTCTGTAATTAAGACTAAACCTTCCTGTTCATCAATGTGATAACGGCCCGCCACGGGAATGATTTCCGCATAACCTCGCTCCCGCAGGAGAACACCCGCTTGGGGATTATCTTCGTCGGGAATTAGCGCAAAAACGGTGGTTCCTTGATGATTTTCGTTTTCTTTGTCCCACTGCATCGAACCATCCCAACTGACAAAGGCACCCCCCACAGTCTTAGCGGGATCCACTTCGTGCATTTCACAGATAGCGATAATTTTCGGGTTATCGGCGCTTAAAGCTTCCACATAAATCTCGGAATCGCCGGTTTCTGCGCGTCGAAAGGGTAAATGATGGGTGGTGCGCTGAGATTTCCACTGTCCCGCACTTTTCTGAAAAAAGGTCATACCGTCCATAGTTTTTATCCTCTGTTTTTTCCATCTATTTTAACGCCATAGCCGTTTTCTGTAACCCTTGTCCCCCTCTCTCTCTCATTCATCCCCAAAATAATCATGATCAATTCTCTTGATTTCATAGATTTTTTGGGTCGATACACCTAGGTTATAATCAATCATCAATTGACCTAATTCTTCTCCATCAATCAGCACTATTTTTATCTCATTTCTGGGGGCATATTCTAAAGCCTCTTGGGTAAAATAGGAAGTGGTGATGAAAATACCTTTTTTGGCTCCTTGTCCAGCTAATGCCCCGACAAACTTCTGGATTTCTGGACGACCAACGGCATTATTATCAGCCCATCTTTTGGCTTGAATATAGATTATATCTAAACCGAGTCTATCTTCTTTTATTATCCCATCAATCCCTTGATCCCCGCTCTTACCTACCGCCTTACCTGCATCTCTAATCGAGCCACCATAACCCATTTTTACCAGTAATTCTACTACTAATTTTTCAAAAGCATCTGGGTATAATTTTCGCAGAATAAAAAGTAAGTCTGTCGCTAATGCTTGACGAATTTCTTGATAGGAGTTTGCTAGTAATTCCTCGGGATTTTGTTCTTGATCAGAAGTTGATAAATTGCTTTCAAGAGTAATAGTTTCATTTTGCTTATTGACTCTAGTAAATTCTTGAAACTCAGGAAATTGCCTGAGAAATTTGGTATCAATTCGAGTAGGATTTTGAGATAAGATTTCTTTTCCTTTCTCAGAAATTACAAAAGTTGCCCTTTGGGGTGAGTCAATTAATCCCGCTTTCTTTAAATAGGTTTTTGCCCAACCGACTCGATTAGCAAAAATTTCTTGTTGTCCACTGGGAAGCATTTCTTTTCTTTCCGCTTCCGTGACTTGAAACTCTCTGACCAAGGCTTCAATAATTTCTCGATATTTATAAACTTTGCCATCTGCAAGTATTTTTAATAGGGGCAACATAATCGATTGAAAATCTGGAATAGGCATAGTTCAGATGAAAAGCGGGGGCAGTCATTCCGATTATACAGCAACAAGCTCCAAGAATTTAGATAGATAGTAATACACATAAAATTATGAATAATCGAGAGGCATTCCTAAAGAATTTGAGAGAGAAATTATCGCCATTGATAATCGTCTTGATACTCAAAAATAAGCTGTTGACTATCTAAATTACTTGTTAAGACTGTCTATGAGCGCCAGAGCTGCGGAGCAGGGAGAGCTTTTTTGGTGATAGCTAAAAAACCCCCTATCCCTGCTATTCATACAAAATCTCATCAAAACAAGCTTCTCCCACACTCGCTAAAGTCCTAGCGGCAGCTTTATCGGTTTTCGACTTCTGCACGAGGGTGCGGAATTGCTGTAGATTGTAACGAGCTTGGAATTTTTTAATCGTGCAGTCGCATAGATCTTTGGCCACATCAGCAGCTAATCCCTCCGCGCGCGCTCTTTGTAAACATTCTTGACGATAACTGTCGAAAGTCGTGGCAGGATTAGAACTTTGGCTAAGGTAAACGGCATTATTAGCCTGTACTGGCAAGGATAAAGCCAATAAACCGATAAAAGTTAGTAAATATCTTTTATTTATCATCATAATAGCTTTTTTAAGCCTGAAATCCCCCACTAGATTAGAGAACCGCTGCATAAATTATAGATCGATCGCTCAACTCTTGGGTTCCACTCTTGGCAAACTGTCATCTGTTATGCTAGGATAAGTAGTGCTTGATCGGCGCCATCGCCAAGTGGTAAGGCAGAGGTCTGCAAAACCTTTACCCCCAGTTCGAATCTGGGTGGCGCCTTGGAAAATGTCGGCAATCTTTTCTTGATTGCCTTGTCTAAATTAAGGTTTACCAAGGTTTTACTTGATAGGCTGCCACTAGATAACGAAAAATATACTCAACTATCTCTAAATAATTCTCGGTAGTTTCTAGAGACTCACCCCACACCGTCACACCATGGTAAGAAATCAGTAAAGCGGGAATTTCCGGGGGGAAAGTTGAGAATCTACTTTCTATTTCTGCGGCAATTTTCGGCACATCGAGATAGTTAGCAAAAACCGGCATAAATACTTGAGGATTTTCTACCCAAATACCTAAACCTTTCAACATTTCTAAGGGAGGTAACGATAACTTGTCCTCGCGAGCAAAACGGGAAACTAAATTCGCTTCCACTGAGTGGACATGATAACAAGCTTGCGCTTGGGGAAAGAGACAATAAATCACCTGATGAATGCTAGTTTCGGCCGAAGGACGATTATCCCGATGAGCTAATTCTCTGACTTTTCCCGTCAGATCCACGCGCACAAAATCCTGTTCTGTGAGTTTACCTTTACTTTTGCCACTGGCAGTAATCCAAAAACTATGATCATCAACTTTAGCGGATAAATTACCCGCTGTGCCGAGCATCCAACCCAGTTGATAAAATCTTCGGGCAGCTGCCACTAGAGATAGACGAGGATCGCTCATGGTTTTTAGAGATATGGTGGATAGGGACTGACTATTATAACAAGTTGAAGCGATCGGAGGATCCACTCCCCAGCAGATTTGGTGAGGATGTCAATCTGGATAATCTCGCTAAAAACTACAGCCAAGGCAGAAGAGAGCGAGGAACCAGTGAGTAAAAAAGAAGATTTAACCGTGGTAATGTGTTGGGAATGTGTTAGGTTAAAGATAATTGCAGCTTTGATGAATCGAGGGTTGAGCCGTGAATAACAACTTTTTCCGCAGCTATTCTGTCAATGATTCTGGTTTGGGTTGTTTCTTATCTTTGATTTTAGTCGGATTGTTGTTAGGCTCGATCGGACTGGGTTGGTTAGTCAATGGTTTTTTAATTCTCGTGGCATTTCTAATCATTTCCCCCGTCATTGCTTGGGGAATTTTTCGCTGGTGGTTGCGACGCAATTTAGTTGAAGATAGCTGTCCCGTCTGCAGCTACGAATTTACGGGTTTTAATCGCACAGAATGCCAATGTCCTAACTGTGGTGAACCGTTAAAAGTGGCAGGGGGTAAGTTTATTATTCTCACCCCTCCCGGTACGATCGATGTACAAGCGATCGAAGTACCTACCGGACAGTTGGAAGATTAGAGTCAAACCATCACCATCTAGGCACGCGCACCAAACTGAAAGCGGGGGTTCTGAATTTTAACAATAACAGCAGTCCCAGCAGGTGAATTGACCAATGAACGAGAATTAAGCCCCAAATAATTGCAAAAATCAAACTACTAACGGCAAGAGCTTTAAAAATATCATTATCGGTCTTTTGATACCAGAGAAGACTAAGGAAGGAAAGCAGTAGGAGTAGAAGCGGAAAAAGTGGGGAGAACATGGGGATCACCATTGGGTGAGGGGACTGTCTTCACATCCATAGCCTATCATTTTCCCTTGACGGCTACGGGTAGCAGCGGCTACATTCCCCCCTATTTGTCATAAATCTTTAGAATCAAATTAAAAAGTTTACGAGCCAATCTTTTAGTCTAAAGGTGGCGCGACAATCATCCTCATTGTAACGCAAAATAGCCGCCAATAAAGTCCGATCTCCTGTTTTTAACCACTGGTCATACCACCAAACGCATTGATCCCCGCTTACTCCTCGATCGCGCCATTGAAAGCCAATCCAGTTAGCGAGGGATTTTAAAGAATAACTTTCCACGGGAAAAGTTACCGAATTAACTACCTGATAGTGCAGATCAAAACAGCGAGAAACTAACTGATTAATCAAAGAAGAAGGGGTTTTATAAAGATAACCTAATCGCTTAATTGTTTCCACTTCGTACTCAGAAAAGTGAAAAATTGGTGCTTGATAATCCTGCATGACTAAGGTTAAAAATTCCTGCCATATCCTGCCTTCATCTTCTGGCTTTTCTGCCAAAAAGGGATAAAATTGCTGGGTATTAACTCGATAATCAACCCGTAAAATCCCCAAAAGATAATCTAAATTCTGTTCTGGTTCCGCTTCGATGTCAAAATAAAATTCAATCTCGGCCCTCGGTAGGGGAGACAAATAAGCAGTTTTGCCGTTGCTTTTGCGAAAGGCCCGATTTTCAATAATTGCTTGGGCCTGTAATTGTAACTGATTAGCCACCTCTAACCCCATCCCCTCCCCCATACGGGTAGGACAGGTAAGCGCCAGGGATTCCATAGTTGAAACCCCCAAAGACTGTAAAAATTGGTAACGACTGGGAGTCACCCCCGGGACTAAAGAAAGATGTTGACTCGCTTGGGCGATACCATAACAGTGACTATACCAATGACATAAACTGCAACGCTGACGCGAGATAAAAACTTCTGGTTCTTGGTGATTAATCACCATTGCGCCGAACTTTTTGATTATTTCCTCTAGTTTAGTTAACCAGAGATTCAATTCCACCCGATAGCGATTATGACGACGTAGGACAATTTCTGCGTAATTGGGAAAAACTCCCTGCATACTGGCTAATAAATAGGCGTAAAAAGTAGCCAGCATCTTATATTCAGGCTTAGGACGGCGACCGAGTTGAATATTGAGGGGATAATAAACCCAATCGCCAAATTTCGACTCTCCTGCCTGTTTAATTAATAAATGCGGGGAACCGGTTAAAGAGACGGGATAGCCAGATTGTAAAAGGACTCCGTGATAAATACAGGATACTCCCTGACCCATCAAAGCTTCCGTTTCCCTAGCGGCGGCTAAAATATCCGTGCTGGGAGTAGTCAGGGAACAATAATCGGGATAGGAGTCTTGCAGGACTTTTTTAACGTGAATTTGACTCTCCTGGCGCAATTTAAGCAAAAAATCTCGCTCAGGGTCTTTTTCTTGGCTATTGCCGTAGAGATTTAAAAACGCACGGCGTTGACAACGTTGGTAGTCTAGAAGTAGATCATCGGTCAGTAGCATTCTATCAAGGAGAAAAGTTAAGCTTTCCTGGACCTGTGAGGTAAAGTAAAAAATAATAAACTTAAAAAAAGAAAACATTCCCAAGTATGTTTCCTCTACTCTAATACTATTGTGACAATTGCGACTTAATCCGTCGATAGAATTCAGCCTTCGGTCGTCGGTCGTCAGGAAATGGGGAATTCAACTAAAACCCGAAAACCCCAAAACCCAACACCTTCTAACTGATAACTGATAACTGATAACTGATAACTGATAACTGATCCCCCATCTCCTCGCTTATGCAGAATTTAGACGAAAATAGCCTCGATTACGCCGTTAGTAAACCGGATTTAGCCGAACAAAGACAGGAATTTCGGGGACTTAGCAATAAAGTTTACTTTAATTTCGGTGGTCAGGGAACCTTGCCCAAGGCGGGATTAGAAGCGATTATCGATGCCCATAATTTTCTCCAACAAAAGGGGCCTTTTTCAGGACGGGTAAACGATTGGATTACCGGAAAAACGGAACTTCTCAGGCAAGAAATGGCTCAGGAGTTGGGAATCAGCCCCAGCACCCTCTCTATCACCGAGGATGTCACTGTAGGCTGTAATATCGCCCTCTGGGGAGTTGATTGGCAAGCGGGGGAACATATTTTACTGACCGATTGTGAACACCCCGGAATTATCGCCACGGTTCAAGAAATTGCCCGTCGTTATCATCTGGAAATCTCCACTTGTCCTATTCGGGAAACTTTAAACGGTGGCAACCCGATAGAAGTCATTTCCGCTCATCTACGTCCAAAAACTAGGGTTTTGGTGGTTAGTCACGTTTTGTGGAATACCGGACAGGTTTTACCCCTCAAGGAAATCTCGCAACTTTGTCATGATAATTCTGTCACCGAAAAACCCGTTTTAGTGGTGGTGGATGCTGCCCAATCCGTGGGTTGTTTGCCCTTGGATTTAAGCGCTACTGCCGCCGATTGTTATGCTTTTACGGGTCATAAATGGTGGTGTGGACCGGCTGGTGTGGGAGGATTGTATATTCGTCCCGAAATTTTCCCTAGTTTACGGCCCACTTTTATCGGTTGGCGCGGCATTGAAACAGATAACCGAGGACAGCCTATCGGTTGGAAACCGGATGCCAGACGCTTTGAAGTGGCCACTTCTGCCTATCCCCAATTTGAGGGTTTAAGGGCAACTATTGCGGTACATAACGCCTGGGGTGATGGGGGACAAAGATACGAAAAGATTTGTCAATTAGCGGCTTATCTCTGGGAAGAATTAAAGACGATTAAAGGGGTGAAATGTTTAAAAAATTCTCCGCCGGAATCCGGTTTAGTTTCCTTTCAAATTGACTCGGCCATCACCCCACAAAAGTTAGTGCAACAGCTAGAAAAACAAGGGTTTTTACTGCGAACTCTCCTCGACCCCCTCTGTGTGCGTGCCTGTGTTCATTATTTCACTTTGCCCTCAGAAATCGAGCAGTTAGTAGCAGCTGTCAAAAAGTTAGTTTAAAATCGGATTATAGGCGATCGACTATCGATAATGACGACCCCGCAACTTTTCGAGTGGGATGAAATTGACATCCTCACCGCCGGGGCCGGACGGTGATGACCGGCAGATCAAACAAACTTAATTGAACGACCGACCGCTGGGTTGACGCTTCACGGGATGCTGCTTCTTTAACAGAAGTCTTATGCTGTCCTCCACGCCCGTTTAAAGTCTCCGATTGCCCACCGGCGACCTTGATATTAATTGCAGCGTTGGCTCTTCTGGTTTCTGTGTGGAAACGAGGTCTATACTGATAGAATATCCGCAAAATAGCCCTAAAAGTCTTGCCCGATAAGCATTTCACGATTCCATAAGCAAAAATTATCACACAAAGTCGAGAAGAGCCCAGCGTTTACATCCCTATCATGGAAAGTCCCACAAAAAAGACATTCCCACTCACGGATATTTAACGCTTTTTTCCCGCCGATATTCCCACAACAGGAACACCTCTGAGACGTTGGCTCCCATCGGGAAATTATCCGAAAATTACGCCCATATTTATCAGATTTTGCCGATAGCATATCTCGGAAAGAACGCCATCCTAAGTCTGATATGGCACGGGATAACTTGCGATTTTTAACCATTCCCGATGTGTTTAAATCCTCTAAAATTAACGTTTGATTCTCACGAACAATTCGAGTGGATAGTTTCTGCAAAAAATCAGTGCGAGTGTCTTTAATCTTTGCGTGGATTTTAGCTACTCGTTTTCTAGCTTTTTCCCGTCGCTTACTTCCTTTCTGTTTTCTAGAAAGGTTTTTCTGTGCTTTTCTTAGTCGTTTCAATCGTTTCTTTAACGGTTTCGGTGCGTCTATCTTTTCTCCTGTTGAGAGGGTAGCAAAGGTAGCAATCCCTAGATCAATTCCCACTGACTCCCCATTATTGGGAAGTATTTCGGACTGAATCTCGACGACAAAACTAAGAAAGTATCGATCTGATGCGTCTTTGATCACGGTGACGCTAGAAGGTTTAGAAGGTAATGGGCGACTCCAAACTATTCTTAAATCACCGATTTTCGCTAAAGTAACGCAGTGTTGGTTAACGGTAAAACCATTATCGGTAAATCTTGCTAATTGTTTAGATTTACGCTTCTTAAATTTAGGAGGTTTGACTTTCTTTCCTTTTCTTTCTCCCTTGCAAGATGC